>NZ_JACSWB010000167.1 GCF_016888135.1 Leptolyngbya sp. CCY15150 | reverse complement strand
CTCGGCGGATAGTTCTGAGGGATTGGTTAGTCATGGACATCTATCAGGTAGCTACACTACTTACCAGTATGCCAAAAGGTTTTAAAACACGCCCTAGATTAGATTTCTGATGGTGCCAGCGCTTAAGGTGCTAGCGCTCCCACGTTGACACCTCGGTCGCTCCTGCAGCTGGGAGCATTCCCACGCTTAGCGTAGGGACGATAGGTCTGTCCCGGCTTGGTTGAAAACAGAATGGCTAGATGAGTTGGAAAAGCTCATGCTTTCGTCCAGGACTGGGCAGCTTGGACAAGCTACGGGGCAACATGACCATTGCTGGTGGTGGGCATGTGATCAACCCTTGTTCCAGCCTAAAAGCAGCCTGTAGCCTACAGCCTTAGAAGAACATTGTCTTACTACCTACGCCCTCCCATGCCCCTCTAGGGTTGCTGCTGCCACTGGGCGATCGCTGCCTGGGCCTCATCATGAGCTGGGGTTCCAGACGGCACTAAACGAGCAGCTTCGATCGCCGCCGGGAGATTACCTTGGGCTGCCCGAGCCCGGGCCACGGTGAAAATATCCTGTCCCCATTGTCCAATCAATGTTTGAGCCTGGGCATACAGCGGCTGGCCTTCGGGAATGCGGCGGGCAATGGCGATCGCTTCATTGTAGGACGAGGCCTGCTGCGATCGCGTTAGCGCCTTAGCTTGATCTAAGAGATCTTGGTTTGCAGCACCCTGCTGCCACTCGGCGGTGTTTTCAGCAATCATCTCCTGGAGATCGGTTTGATCAATGGGCACCAGTTGGGAGGTGGCGATCGCGGCTCGATAATTGTCTTGGGCTGCCCGAGCTAAGGCAAAATCGTAAATCACTCGGCTCCAGCGCTGGGTAAAGCCCTGAGCCTCATCATAGAAAGGTTCGCCGGGCGGAATCCGCTGGGCGAGATTGATCGCTCGACGAAAATCGGTCGCTTGGTTTACCGGGGAGGCTGCCCGAGTCGTCAGCAAGGAGGCGATCGCTTCATCCAACATGGCGCGGTTTAGCATCTCTAAACTTGGCGCATCCGCATCTGTGGCATCCACCGTTCCCGATCCAGTCCCTGACTCATCAGATTGGGAACCAGAAACACCCGAGCCATCGGATGGGCTCATGAGGGCCTCTCGGTTGACCAACACAACCCCTGCCAGCAGCGCGATCACGAAAAAGGTACCCCACCCTAGAATCTGTCGCCAAAAGGAGTCGTTGGCCGTGGATGCGGTTGAAGCAGAGGAGGGTGAAGGGGAGGAAGAAGTAGGCACGGTAGATGGGGATGAAGAGGATAAGGTAGAAGCAGGATTGGAACTAGGAGCAGAGGGCTCGTTCCAACCATTTTGGGTCTCGTAAGCGTCTCCTAAGGGCGGCAGAGACGGGGCTGGACGCACTGGAACACCAATTAAAGCGGCCTCTTTGGGTAGGATAAGCTCATAGCGTTGATCAACCGGGAGAATGGCTAGGGGTTTTTGATGGGGTCGCCAGTGGTGCTCGGCTAATTCTGGCAAGCGCTGGTCTAGATATTGTACCAACGCATCTAGGGTGACACATTTTTCGTAGCGTAATCCTTCCAGAAACACAGCGGTGAAAAAACCGTGGCGCAGGGCTAGGGTTTCATGGGCAAACTGGTCATGCTGGCAGGACAGAATAGTGCTGATCCCATAGCGTTCGGCTAAGTCCGCAATCTGAACGCCCACCCGTTGCCCTTCGGTCACGCTCTGACTACGGTTAATATCTAGCGCCAAAATAATATTTTTGCTCGGGGCGCTGCGCAGAGCCGTCATCAAGCTCTCAATGGCGATCGCTGTGGTGGCGGGTTGCTCGGGATCGCCATCAATGGGCATCAGGTAATCTTGCCCTTGCCAACAAATACCGTAGCCGCTAAAAAACACCCAAACGATATCCCCAGGCTGAATGCGCTGCTGGCACAACTGGGCGATCGCTTGACGAATAGCCGTCCCGCTGGGATAGACAGCATGGGGATTAATCGTCGGAGACACCTCCGTCAGCAGGATGCAGTGATCGGCCGGAATGCCCACCTCTTCCACTAAAAAATGGTGCACCATACTAGCATCGCGCTGAGCATAGCCCAGGGGCTGAAAGTGCTGATATTGATTAATGCCGACGGCGATCGCCCAAAAGTTTTTCATACCGATGACCCAAGTGAATGGTCAGATGTAATGGTCGTGTAATCGTCCTAGGATTCTGTCGCAATCCTAACGGACTTTGATTGAATGTCATGCAGATCTGACTGACAAAACGTGGTAACCAGATCCTCGAAAGCCCTCAAGCCCTCACCCTAGCCAGCTCCCCAGGGAGAAACCAGAGGGGTGGATCGGCTCCCCTTGCCCTCCGAGAGAGGGGGTGAGGGTCATCAACGTTTATCAACCAACCAACTTGCAGACAAGCAACTTGCAAGACAAGTAACTTGCAGATAGATAGAACCATGCCGACATAGGCTCATAAAGTCTATGCAATTCGCCCAGAATCTGCCAGATATTTTGGTTTTTCCAGCGATCGCTCCGCAGAAGCCAAAGAATGGGGATCACGGCTGAACCTACCTGAAACGATCGGGGATCACAGCCCCGCACGGTCTCAAGCTGGTAATAGACATCCTCAGACCCTACATGATCCCAAGTTTGGGGGTAGGTCATAATATCAGCCCACTATCAGCCAACGTTGATCGGTAGGCTATCCGATGAGTAACCCCAGCCCTCGCTCAAACCTTAAATTTCTCCGTGCTCTCGGGCAAGGATGATTTCAGGAGTGATACACCTGTAGAGAGAGTCTCTACAGGCTCATCTTCAATCCACTCCGATCCAGATCTCCACTCTTGAATCTGCTGGGCAGATCTGACCCATGGTGAAACCCCATACTCCCATTTCTATGGTTTACGGCCCTGTCCAATCCTGGCGATTTGGGCGATCCCTGGGCATTGATCCCATCGGAACCACCTCCGTTTGTTCCTACAACTGCGTCTACTGCCAGCTTGGTCACATCGAACGTCTTCAGAGCGATCGCCAATGCTTTGTCCCCACTGAGCAAATTCACCAGGATCTAATGGCCTTTGCCCCCTGGGATGTGGATGCTATCACCCTCAGCGGCAGCGGTGAACCCACCCTGGCTCTCAATCTCGGTGAGATCATTACCATGGCCCAGCAAGTGACCCAGCGACCGGTGGGAGTGTTGACCAACGGCAGCCTGCTCAGTGATCCCCAGGTTCAGCATAATTTAGGACAAGCCGACGCTGTGGCCGTGAAGCTCGATGCGGTGCAGCCAACCCTCTGGGCCAAGATCAATCGCCCTGTAGCCCCCGCCTCCCTGCCTGAGCTTTGGGACGGCATTCAGGCCTTTCGGCAAAGCTACAAGGGACATTTGGCCATTCAAACCATGGTGCTCAGTCCCTGGGATGAGGCTAGCCAAGCCACCTATGTGCAGCTTATGAAGGCGATCGCCCCCGACGAGATCCAGATCAATACACCCACCCGAGCCCAGCCCGATCGCCACGTCCTGTCGGCAAGGGGCAACGCCCCCAACTACTCGCCGTCAGACTCCCTGCGCCGGTTCAAGTTCCTTAGCTTTGATGTGCTGCAGCAGATGAGCGATCGCATTCAAGCCGCCACCCAGATTCCCACCCGCTGTCCAGAGCCAGACTTGCTCACCCGTTAACTGCTTTTTCCTGCCCAATGGTTCACCCAAGATAGGACATTCGTATCATGCAAGGTCAACACAAGCATATCAACCTCAACCCAGCGATTGAGTTACTAGAAATTCCGCCGGGCTACCTCAACACTATGGGGTATGTGGAAGAATCTGAGGTGAATGGGCCAGGCTGTCGAGCAGTGATTTGGGTGCAAGGCTGCCTGAGAGAATGTCCAGGCTGCTACAACCCGGATTCCTGGTCGTTTGAAATGAACCAACTGGTGTCCGTCGAGCATCTTGTAGAACGGATCCTCGCCAATCCTAAGCATGAAGGCGTGACGTTTTCTGGCGGTGAACCGTTTTGGCAAGCGCCTGCCTTGGCCCATCTAGCCCAGGAAGTGAAAGCCCATGGGCTGAACGTCATGTCATTTACGGGGTTCACCCTAGAGCGGCTGCAGTCGGAGTATGGGCCAGCCGGGGCGCAAGACTTGATTGATCAATTAGACATATTGATCGATGGAGCCTATGTGGAATCCTTGGCCGTGCATGATCCCCACTCCCTGGTCTCCTCCAGCAACCAACGGGTTCATGTCTTCAATCCAGCCCTGCAAGACCGCCTCAACTGGGCCAGCGACCAAATCGAAGTTCATGTCCTCAAAGATGGCAGTCGCATTGTCACCGGCTACTATGGGCAACTGGTAGACAACGAGCTTCATGCAGGTGACTAGCGGTTCCCTAGCGTTGAGAAGTTCGTAGGGTGCGCTCCCGCGTTGACACCTGTCTTGCTCGCTCCTGCGACTCTTCTCCTACGGCTTAGTCTGGGCGCAGGAGCACCCCCCGGAGCATTCCTACGCTGAGCGCAGGAACGATAGGTCTGCCCTGAGCTGGTTGAAAACAGGATGAATAGATTGCTTGGAAAGGCGACTGGTCAAAATGAGAATTGCTGCTACACCGCAAGGCAACCGCTTGCCGTACACTAAATACGATTCCTACGACTCATCAAGCCCAGCATGGATCTGAAAGCGCTGATACGAGACATTCCCGACTTCCCGAAGCCCGGCATCCTCTTTCGAGACATTACCACCCTCTTGCGAGATCCCGATGGTCTGCGCCATACCATCAAAACCTTAGCCGACCACTACGCTGATTTAGAGATTGACTACATCCTCGGCATGGAATCGCGGGGATTCATTTTCGGCGTTCCCCTAGCCGTCCAGCTTGGCGTAGGATTTATTCCCGTGCGGAAACCCGGTAAACTGCCTGCCGCCGTTCATTCCGTAGAGTACGACTTGGAATATGGCACCGATCGCTTAGAGATGCACCAAGATGCCCTGCCCAAGGGCTGTCGAATTTTGATTGTGGATGACCTCATTGCTACCGGCGGCACGGCGGCCGCAACGGTCGATCTCGTCGCAGCGGCGGGTGCCCAGCTTGCTGGATTTGGCTTCATTGTTGAACTAACAGACCTCGGCGGGCGCGATCGCTTACCGAATGTGCCAATCGTGTCGCTTGTGCAATACTAGACGTACTCTTGCCATCTCGGTACGGTTGTCCTGCAGGGATCATCCCCCGCCGGATCATCGAGAGGCTGTTGACACCCTGATTCGACGCATGACCTCCACTCCCTCCGTCCGCCAGCAGCTTCAGCCTGCCTTTCAGTGGCTGCTCAATATCTTGCAAGATGAAACCACCCTCTATGTGATCAAGCGGGTGCTGCAAGCCGTCCTGACCCTGTTTTTGGCATCAGCTCTAAGCTTTTTCATCATCCAGCTCGCCCCAGGCAACTATCTAGACACCCTGCGCCAAAATCCGCAGATTTCCCAGGAAACGCTGCAAGACCTAGAGCAGCGGTTTGGGCTCGATAAGCCTGCCATCCAGCAATACTTTCAGTGGCTAGGGCAAATTATCACCCGAGGCGATTTTGGCATTAGCTTTGCCTACCAGCGCCCCGTCAGCTCTATTTTGGCAGAGCGCATCCCCGCCACCCTGCTCCTCTCCCTTTCCTCATTTTTCATCACCTGGGCGATCGCCATTCCCCTAGGCATCATGGCAGCCATCCAGCAAAACCAGTGGAGCGATCGCCTGCTGCGCACCCTCAGCTACATTGGCCAGGGCTTTCCGACGCTGATCACCGGTCTACTGCTGCTGTTTTTCGCCCAATTCACCTCGCCCCTCTTTCCCGTCGGCGGCATGACCAGCATCGACCATGCCGATCTATCGTGGCTGGGTCGCATCCTAGATTTGGTCTGGCATTTAATTCTGCCCACCATTGCCCTCAGCGTCGCTGGTTTTGCAGGTCTGCAGCGGATTACCCGAGGAGAACTGCTGGACGTCTTACGGCAAGACTATATCCAAACGGCGCGGGCCAAGGGACTGCCCGAAGGTCGGGTGATCTACGTCCATGCCCTTCGCAACGCCGTCAACCCCCTGATTACCCTGTTAGGGTTTGAATTTTCCAGCCTGCTGAGCGGAGCCTTCATCACCGAAACCTTTTTCAACTGGCCGGGTCTAGGACGGCTTACCCTCGATGCCGTGCGATCGCAGGATCTATATTTGGTGATGGCTAGTCTGATGATGGCGGCGGTCATGCTGATTATTGGCAACCTGCTGGCAGACCTAGCCCTCAAGTTTGTTGATCCCCGCATTCAGCTAAGCGCCATGAAATAAGCTGCGAGATCAATCACAATATCGCCATAAAATCACCCAGGGAGTCTTAGATTCCCTGGGTGATTGATGATGAAATATGAAACCGGGGATCAGCCTGAAAGCGCTGCATAGGTGCGCTCCGGCTGGTCAGATCTCAATCTATTCTTCGCTGGCAAAGAAGCTGACGTGGTAGAGCGATCCCCGCCAAGGATGGGACTGCACTTCTTGGACAAACACCGTACCGCTCCAAGGCATGTCCGTCACATTGAGCTGAACGGGAGTCCGCTTCCCCTTCACCTTGCGAACCAGCAGTTCAGCATCTTTCATGTTCAGCATCAAATCAACGGAGTTCACACCATCGTGACCGTAGAGAGCTGCGGGGAGAAGTCCTTCCCGACGCATCGCCCGAGGATTGAGATCAGAGGTGCGCTTTGTACATTCAAACGTAAGTTCCATAGAATTCCTTTCCAACAATTTATGACGCGAGAGAACAACTTTTTACCATCACGGAGAGCAACCCGTCCCGAGGAGCAGGACTTAGAGCAGTGAGTATCTTCCCCTTCAGTCTCTTGAAAGCAACTGAAGAGCGATCGCTTAACCCACTCCCTCGGTTGTCGAGTGGAGCAGGGCCCGTTTGGGGCCATGAATTGGATCTTCCACAATGATGGTCTGATCACGGCTAGCGCCCAAGGACACAATAGCAATGGGCACTTCCATCAACTCCGCCAACACCTTGAGGTAGTCGAGGGCTTGCTTGGGCAAATCATCTAGCGATCGACAGTCGGCTGTGGATTGCTTCCAACCTGGCAGCGTCTTATAAATAGGACGACAGTTGGCGAAGCGACCCGCGCTGCTGGGGAAATGCTCACACCGCTGACCGTCAATATCGTAAGCGACACAAACCTGAATCTCGTCTAGCTCATCCAGAACATCCAGCTTGGTCACCGCCAAACAATCTAGACCGTTGATGCGCACGGCATAGCGTCCAATCACCGCATCAAACCAGCCGCAGCGCCGCTGCCGCCCCGTGGTCGTGCCAAACTCTGCTCCGCGATCGCATAGATGAGCGCCAATGCCCCCCTCCAGCTCCGTGGGAAAGGGCCCCTCTCCCACCCGCGTCGTGTAGGCTTTCGCCACCCCAATGACGCGGTCAATAATGGTGGGGCCAACCCCCGTACCCACGCAGGCCCCGCCCGCCACCGGATTGGAGGAGGTCACGTAGGGATAGGTGCCGTGGTCAAGATCGAGCAGCGTGCCCTGGGCTCCTTCAAAGAGAACGTTGCGGCGTTTTTTCACCGCGTCGTAAATTTTGAGGGAACTGTCACCCACGTGGGGACGCAGGCGATCGGCGTAGACAGCATATTCCTCAATCACCTGTTCGGGATCGAGGGCAGGCAGTCCGTAGAGCTTTTCGAGAATGATATTTTTATGCTCAACCGTCCAGCGGATCTGCTGCTGCATTTCGCTGGGGTTAATCAAATCAATCATGCGGATACCCATCCGCTCAGACTTGTCGGCGTAGGTCGGCCCAATCCCACGTTTGGTGGTGCCGATCTTCAAGCTGCCGCGCCGCTCTTCTGAGGCTTGGTCAATCATGCGGTGGTAGGGCATGGTGACGTGGGCCGTCTCCGAGATCATCAAATTCTTCGTGGAAATGCCTAGGGCTTCGAGCTGATCCAGTTCGGTAATGAGTCCCGCAGGATCAATCACCGTACCGTTTCCGATAATGCAGTCCGTGGAAGGATAGAGGATGCCAGATGGAATCAGATGAAGCTTGAACACCTGATCCTTGACGACTACCGTATGTCCTGCATTTACGCCCCCCTGGTAGCGAACTACCACATCTGCCGACTTGCTGAGCAGGTCGGTAATTTTGCCTTTTCCTTCATCGCCCCATTGGGCACCGATTACAACGACGTTAGCCAAGGATCTATTTGGGTGTCAAAGTTTCACAATCTCTAATTATCAAGATCAGGGTACGCTTATGTCAACTCTCTGATTGAATGTGTTGAGATCAGACAAGCGCGATCGCCCTCACAGCCAGCGTTGCAGGAGATGACAATTGATGACGATGCCCCACCAGGTACAACGCTCTAGCCGGATCTTGAACGTCTAGGGTCAACCAAACTTGATCGACAAGTCCGCTCAATATCCTAGCAGGTTAGAGTAATCTAATTTCTTATACAGCTATACAGCCTGAATAGAGCATCTGCGACATGATGGGATCGGGTCGCAGACCTAACGCTGATCTATCATCTACCCAGCGCTAATCACGTCAAGAAATCCTAACAATATCTCTAACTAAACCCTTGGAGCATCCGCTTGCTGACCATCGCAGCCGCGCTGAATCTGTTAAGTCTTGTGCCCGATTGGGCATACTTCCTAGGACACGACGTTGAGTTATTCCACCAAGGCCCCATCCTAGGGCCGCTAGGGTCATACCGATACAAAACCAGGTGCTGCTTCCACGGGGGTAGCCCTGATGTTGCGATTAGCTTGTTAGAGAATATCCCTGATGAATGCTCCCCAGTCTCGCTTTGAGCGAGTGGCAGATGACATCCCTAGCATGGCCTATCAACTGGTACAGCACCAGAATGGAGCCACACTGCGCTGGATTGATCCCTGTTGCCTCCGGGCACTCCACTTGGATGCAACGGCTCTCCAAGGCGATCTGCACCACTTTTGCGATCGCCTTCATCCTGACGACGTAGAGTCTTTTTGGCGATCGCTCCACCAGGCCGCTCAAACCTGGCAACCTTGGTCGTGGCGCGGCCGTTGGCAAAGCCCCCAAGGGCAGGAACAATGGCTGCAAACCCTGGCACATCCGTCTCCTAAAGCCGACGGCGAGATTCTTTGGGATGGTCTATGGATTCCCATGCAGCCGCTCCCAGATTCCCATGGTTCGAGTCTCCAACCCACCCTGGTCGGTCGCTGGGTGTATGACATTGAAACGAGTGTGCAAAATCTAGTCCACAACGTGCCCGGAGCCATCTATCGCACCGGCTGTGCCTCCCCCTGGGTGATTGACTACATCACCCATGTGATTGAAGACATCACCGGCTATCGGGCGGAAGAATTTTGGCTCGACCAATCTCAAACCCTCGATAGCATTACCCATCCTGAGGATCGCGATCGCGTCAACGCGGACATTGCTGAAGCGATCGCCCAACGGCAGCCCTTCAAGGTGGAATATCGCATCTGCCATCGAGACGGAAGTATTCGCTGGGTATCGGAACGGGGGCGGGCCGTGTTTGATGCCAACGGCTGCCCCATGCATGTGGATGGCGCAATTTTTGACATTAGCGATCGCAAACAGAGTGAAGCCGCCCTCAACCAGCTCAATACCCAACTGGAAGCGATCGTCGCCGACCGTACCCGTGAACTCCAGCAAAGCAAGGCTCGGCTGGAACTGCTCCTGTCCTGTGCGCCCATTATTCTCTATGCCATCGACTTAGAGGGTCAATTTATTCTGTCGGAAGGCAGTGGGCTGGCCAACCTAGGGCTGAAGCCGGGGGAGGTGGTTGGCCAGTCCGTGTATGACGTCTACCCCGATAGCCACAGCATTCATGAGTTTTTACAAAAAGTGCTGTCGGGGCAACAGCCTAACTATGAGCAGTCTATCTACGTGACGCGCGTCGGCGAGATCACCTACGAAAACCACTATGCGCCCCTATTCGATGACACCCATCACGTCTGTGGGGTGATTGGGATCGCCCTTGACATTACCGAGCGTCGCCGGGCCGAAAAAGCCCTGAAGCGTAGCCAAAAGCAACTGCGCGATATTTTAGACAATACGTCTGCGGGCATCTTCGTCAAAGATTTAGAGGGTCAATATATCTTTGCCAACCAAGGAACCCAGGCCATTCAGGGGCGCTCCTCGACAGAGATTTTGGGGCACACCGACTATGATATTTTTCCGAAGGAGCTGGCGGATATTTTTCGTCAGAACGATCAGCAAACCCTGGCGACCAATACCCCCAGCAAGTTTGAAGAATTGATCGCCATCAACGGCGAAGAACGCACCTACTTATCGGTCAAGTTTCCGCTGTTCGACCACGATAATCAGCCCTACGGCATTTGCGGCATTGCCACAGACATTACCGATCGCAAACAGTTTGAGCAAGATTTACAAACCCGCGATCGCTTGCTGAATGGGGTTGCCCTAGCCAACAGCACCCTCTTGACCATGGCTGATCATGACCAAGCGGTGAATCAGGCCCTATACATTTTGGGAACCACAGCCCAGGTAGATCGGGTGTATGTGTTTGAACATAGCTGGCATGGTGAAACTAGCGAACCACGGCTCAATCAACGCTATGAATGGGTTGCCCCCGCCATTCCCTCAGACCTACACAATCCCCAGTTGCAAAATCTGCCCTACCAAAAAGTATCCCTAGAGTGGTACCAAACCTTAGCCCAGGGGCAGCCGGTGATGGCGATCGCCTCCGCCTGTCCACCCGCCCTACGCACCTATTTAGAGCAACGCCAAACCCAGTCACTGATCCTCATGCCCATTGAGATTGAAGGCATCATTTGGGGATTTGTGGGCTGTGATGACTGCCAGGCTGAGCGCCCATGGTCGAATAGCGAACAGTCCATTTTGCGGGCAGCCGCCAGTAGCTTAGGAGGGGCGATCGCCCGCCACCAAACCGATCTGCAACTGCGAGAATCGCGCCATTTGCTGCAACTGGTGATGGACAACATTCCTCAAGTGGTGTTCTGGAAAGATCTCGATCTGCGCTATCTCGGCGGCAACAGCAAATTCCTCAAGACCATGCCGCCCCAGATTGCAACCAACATAATCGGCAAAACCGATTATGACCTAGGCTGGGCACCGGAGCAGGCCAACGATTATCGCGCCGCCGATCGCCACGTGATCGCCACGGGCCAGCCCATGGTGCATCTGATTAGCCAGCAGCAAAATGCCGAGGGTGAACTGCGCTGGATTGATACCAACAAAGTGCCGCTGCGGGATAGCCAAGGCAATATTGTCGGCGTGCTGGGCACCTTTGAAGATATTACCGACCGCAAGCTAGCAGAGGCCGCCCTACAAGACTCCCGCCAACGCCTGGCTCTGCTGTTTGAGCAAACGCCCGTCGCCATCATGGAATGGGACATTGATTTAAATCTGCGGGAATGGAACCCTGCAGCTGAGCGCATCTTTGGCTATTCCAAGGATGAGGTCATGGGGGCACCCCTGGGCTTTTTGATTCCCGACTGGCGACGCCCCCAAGTGCGGCAGGTGATGAGCCAACTGATCCTTAGCCCTCGAATTTTGCGAGAGGTGGGCGAGAATGTGACCAAAGATGGCGATCGCGTCATCTGTGAATGGTATGACGTGCCGTTGGTGACCACCACAGGCGATGTCGTGGGTATTTCGTCCATGGCGGTTGATATTACCCAGCGGGAACGAGCCCAGGAAAAACTGCGGGAGTCGCAGCAACGGCTCTCCTTGCTGATTCAGCAAACGCCTCTAGCGGTGATCGACTGGACGCCCGATGGGCAAATCTTAGACTGGAATCCATCGGCCGAGCGCATTTTTGGTCACACCCGTGAGCAGGCGGTCGGGCAAGCCTTCCACTTTTTAGTCCCTGAGTGGTTCCACGATCAGGTTCAAGATATTTTTGTTCATCTATCCACAACCAAGCAAAGCAGTCGCAGTACCAACGAAAACATCACCCAGGATGGGCGCGTGATTTTCTGCGAATGGTACAACACGCCGCTGATGGCACCCAACGGCGAAATGTTAGGGGTGGTGTCTGCTGTCATGGATGTGACCGAACGGCGGCGATCGGAACGGGCTCTCAAGCGCAGTAACGCCATTCTTCGTGCCCAGCGAGAAGCCTCCATTGACGGGATCTTGATCCTGGATGAACATCGGCGCATTGTCTCCTATAACCAGCAGTTCTGCGGCATTTGGGGCATTTTGCCGGATCAGATTGCCACCGGGGGCGATCGCTTATTAATCCAGCGGCTATTGGATCAGTTGATCGACAGCGACAACTTCCTAAGCACCGTGGATTTTCTCTACGAACATCCTGACCAATCCAACCGGGAAGAGTTACAGCTTCAGGACGGCCGGGTGCTCGATTGCTATTCTGCTCCCGTGCGATCGCCCGCCGGTGAATTCTACGGCCGGGTTTGGTATTTCCGAGACATCAGCCAACGCAAGCAAGCAGAAGCCCAGCTCCGGCAGCAGACCGCCGATCTCGAACATGCCCTCCACGATCTCCAGCGCACCCAGGCCCAACTGGTGCAAAGCGAGAAAATGTCTAGCTTGGGGCAACTGGTGGCCGGCGTCGCCCACGAGATTAACAACCCCGTTAACTTCATCTATGGCAACTTAACCCACGCCACCGACTACATCCGCAATATTGTGAGCCTGCTGGGCCACTATCGCCAGCGCTATCCAAGTCCCGGCGAAGAGATCGAGACTCAGATTGAAGACATGGATCTGGATTTCCTGGTGGAAGACCTACCCCAACTGCTGGGATCCATGCGCATTGGTGCAGAACGCATTCGGGAAATTGTCTATTCCCTGCGCACCTTCTCCCGGCTTGATGAAGCCGATTTAAAAGCCGTCAATATCCATGAAGGCATCGATAGCACCCTGTTGATTTTGCACAATCGCCTCAAGCCCAAGCACAACAGTGAGGGGATTGACGTGGTGAAACAGTATGGCGATCTGCCGTTGGTGGAATGCTACGCCGGGCAAGTTAATCAGGTGTTTATGAATATTTTATCCAACGCCATTGATGCCCTGGAAGACCATATGAAGGATCATCCCGAGGTTTATCAAGGCACCAAGGCAGCGATCGCCATTCATACAGAACGAGCCACCCCCGGCTGGATCCGGATCCGCATTGTAGACAACGGCCCGGGGATGCCAGAGTCGGTGCGACGGCAGCTCTTCGATCCCTTTTTCACCACCAAACCAGTCGGCAAAGGCACGGGGCTGGGGCTATCCATCAGCCATCAAGTCATTTGCGATCGCCACAAAGGATCCCTCACCTGCCACTCCACCCCCGGTGTCGGCACCGAGTTTGTGATTATGATTCCAGAATCGGTGGGCGCTATTCCCCAACATTAACCTAGTTTCCTCCCTAGATAGTCCATAGACTTGGCAGGAAAGGATTTGTCCGTCACAATTTGGGATGCCCTGTTTGCGATCGCCCCATGACCCCACAAACGTTAGTCATCAAAATTGGTACCTCTAGCCTGACCCATGCAGAAACGGGTCTGCTGTCAATTTCAACCATCGCGGCCTTAGTGGAAACCCTCAGCCAACTGCGGCGGCGGGGGCATCGGGTGATCCTAGTCTCCTCCGGAGCCGTGGGGGTCGGCTGTGCGCGGCTGGGCATGACCGAGCGCCCCAAAGCGATGGCCACCAAGCAAGCCGTCGCCGCTGTAGGACAAGGACGGTTGATGCGGGTCTACGATGACCTGTTTACCACCCTGCAGCAGCCCATCGCCCAGGTGTTGCTCACCCGTAGCGACTTGGTGCAGCGCAGTCGCTATGTCAACGCCTATCGCACCTTTCAGGAACTGCTGCGGCTGAACGTGATCCCCATCGTCAACGAAAACGATACCCTGGCGGTGGATGAACTCAAGTTTGGCGACAACGATACCCTGTCAGCCCTCGTCGCCAGCTTAGTCGATGCCCATTGGCTGTTTTTGCTCACCGATGTAGATCGCCTCTATTCCGCCGACCCGCGCTACCATCCCGATGCCCAGCCGATTATCCAAGTGGAGCGCATTGACGAACTGTCGGAAATGGTCGAAGTGGGCGATCGCGGCTCAAGCTGGGGCACCGGCGGCATGGTGACCAAAATTGCCGCAGCCCGCATTGCCACCACCGCAGGCGTACGCATGGCCATTACCGAAGGGCGATCGCCCCAAAATATTCTCAAAATCCTCAACGGCGAACCCCTCGGCACCCAGTTTGAACCCCAACCCCAGCCCAACAAGGCCCGCAAGCGCTGGATTGCCAATGGGCTCGTCCCGTCGGGTAAGCTATACCTAGATGCCGGTGCCGTCACGGCCATTCAAGAAGCCGGGCGATCGCTGCTTGCGGCAGGCATCACCGAAGTGGAAGGAGAATTTCAGCAGCAGGACGCCGTCCAGCTCTGCGATCGCCAAGGTCGGGAGATTGCTCGCGGCTTGGTGAACTTCACCAGTGATGAGCTGCAAAAAATTCAAGGTCGTCAGTCGGAACAGATTTCCGCCCTGCTCGGCTACATCGCTCCCGAGACCGTGGTGCATCGCGATAACCTAGTGCTCAGCGCCACATAGATCTGGTCAGCCTGGGTGGAACGACGAGGGCTAGACGACCGTCTTAGATCATAGCGATCGCCCTGCCTGAGCAGATCCATGACTCAACCCAGACGAGACTGGTTGAGCCGTTGAGAAGTTCCACCCTATGTGTCGCTTGATAAGGTGTACAGTCTAACTGCCATGGCCCAGCCCTAGATGATAGAACTGAACCATAGCTTGATCAACGCGGAATAGGCGATCGCATCAGTGTATTGATCAGTGTTTGGCAGTTCAGTGTTTGGCAGTATCGATCAGCGTTTGGCAACAAACATCCTGATCTCCTAGCCGTGAACGCTCCAAAGCGATCGCTAAATCATGGCTAGACTGTAGTCCTATCCCGTCTAGTTAGCAGAATGCCGCTCCAGAGCATCGCCCTCCCGTTATCTCAGCATCCATTGCAGGCAGGATGGGCATGGAGCCGCCCATACCATAGCTATTGACGATCGCTCATTGCCCGCCCGTCGTGACCTTTTTACCGATTCCCATGAAACACTTACTGCGCCATCGTGTTGCCTTCGGTCTTCTGTCCACCACAGCAGCGATCGCTCTGCATGGTCTTGATATGGCCATGCCTATCGATCTCCTCAACCTCAGCCGCTTTGGGCAACCTACGGCATCAGCCCTTGCCCAAAATGTAGAAGAGGAAACCCGAGTACGGATCTATCGAGATGCGAGTCCAGCCGTTGTGTCCATTGAGGCCGGCGATAGCACTGGCAGCGGCAGTATTATCACCGCA
This sequence comes from Leptolyngbya sp. CCY15150, assembly GCF_016888135.1. Taxonomy (NCBI): domain Bacteria; kingdom Bacillati; phylum Cyanobacteriota; class Cyanophyceae; order Leptolyngbyales; family Leptolyngbyaceae; genus Leptolyngbya; species Leptolyngbya sp. CCY15150. The sequence goes on along the minus strand of NZ_JACSWB010000167.1, from coordinate 74,925 downwards.
GATGGCTTGGTGCTCACCAATGCCCATGTGGTGGGATCGACCAGTACGGTCACCGTTATTTTGTCCGACGGGCAGCGCATCCAAGGAGATGTGATCGCCTATGCCGAAGATGGCCTAGATTTGGCAGCCATTCGCCTCCGTGGGCAAAGCAATTTACCCACCCTTCCCCTAGCGCCGCCCGGATCGGTGGCGGTTGGGCAATCGGCATTTGCCATTGGTAACCCCTTCGGCCAATTCCAAAATACCTTCACCGTGGGCATCGTCAGCCGCATTGATCCTGAGCGCGGCATGATTCAAACCGATGCAGCTATTAATCGGGGCAACTCTGGCGGGCCGCTGCTCAACAGCCAAGGACAGCTCATCGGCGTCAACACAGCAATTTTCACCGCAGGAGAAGGCGGCAATATCGGCATTGGCTTCGCCATTTCTAGCGATCGCGTCCAGCCCTTTCTCACTGCCGTGCGGGAAGGACGAGCCCCCACCGTCGCCCAGCGCCCCAGCAACACCGTCAGTCGCCCCGCCGAACGCATCACCGTGAACGGCGCGGCCACCAGCGGACAACTCGATACCAGCAGTAATGTTCTGCCCTTTGACAATAGCTACTTCAACGTCTACAACTTTGAGGGGCGAGCCGGACAGCGCATCGTCATCGACATGAGCAGCAATGACTTTGATACCTACCTCGTGCTGCTAGACCCCAACGGTGTCGATATTATGCAAGACGATGACGGTGCTGGTGGCACAAACTCCAGAATTGAAGCCACCCTCCCCGCCAACGGAACCTATACTATTTTTGCCAATTCCTATCAGGATGGTGAAACCGGACGCTATAGCCTGCAGGTACGAGAGTCTAACTCCGCCGCCAATTCACCGCGCCCCAGCAATCCCACGACCAACGGCTTGATTTTAAATGACCAAGGACGGCTAGGCCCCGGCTCGCTGATTTTGCAAGAAGATGGCAGCTACTATCAAGAACATACCTTCTATGGCACCTCTGGACAGACCGTGACCATTTCCATGGAAAGCAATGAGTTTGATACCTATCTCATCTTGCTAGGCCCCAATGGCGAACTGATTGACCAAAATGATGACGTCGGGCCCAATACCCTCAACTCACGTATTGTCACCACCCTGCCGCGTACCGGCACCTATGTGATTTTGGCCAATTCCTACGACAATACCGGACAAGGGCGCTATACCCTCACCGTTCGCTAAGTCTAGGGGCGATCGCTTTCCATCCTGCAGCGATCGCCCCCAATTCTTACCGCAACCCCAACCAAGAGAAGAGATCTTGGCGGGTGGCTAGCTCAATCAACAGCAGCACGATGAAGCCCAGCATGGCAAAGCGGCCATTGATCTGTTCAGCGTAGGCTGTCCAGCCAAAGGCGGGCGTTGGCGCAAGGGGTTCAGCGGATTCAGCAACGGATTCAGCGGGGGCAGTATCTGGAGAATCGGGTTGGGAGGTCATACGTGGTCTACACAATTCAGTCTGAGAGCAGTCTAGCGCAGATTCTGGCGCAGATTGTTCCTCCTACCCAGCACTGCTCAGGAGACCGGCGACTCGGCTTCCAACTGTTCCACTGCTTCTATCAGCGATCGCACTTGCGCCTGTCCTTCCGAGGCTTCAAAGGTCAGGGGTAGTTTGCCGCTGGCCAACATCCGCAGCCCCAGTGGCCCCAAACTCAACAGTCCTGGCAGATCGCGGAAGGAATTGCCCACCACCTGAATGCCAAACTTGCGCTCATCAATCCAGCCGCCCTGCTTCACTAACTGGACGAGTACCTTACGGTGACGCACCGAACGGCTATCGCTAGCGTCCTTGCGATCCAAAATTTGCTGCTTCACGCGCCCAATCTGATCCATAGGAGCCACCTCCATGGGACAGACACTGTTGCATAACTGACAGCGGGTGCAGCCCCAAACGCCTTGATTGCCTTCATTGTAGGCATCTAGGCGCGCTTCCGTATCCCCATCACGGGAGTCGAGCACCAAGCGGGCAGCTTTAGCCAAGGCATGGGGGCCCACAAAATCAGGGTTCACTTCCAGCGCATTACACTCCGAATAGCAAGCGCCGCAAAGGATACAGTTACCATTTTGGTTGAGGCGATCGCGCTCTTCAGGACTCTGCAAAAATTCCCGCTCCGGCACCTGACGGCTGCTGGTACTCACGTAGGGATCCACCGCCTCCAGGCTATCCCAGAAGGGAGCCATGTCCACAATCAAGTCTTTGAGCACCGGCAAATTTCCCAACGGCGCAACCGTGATCGTAGGCAATGCATCACTGGGGGAGCGATCGCCCCCTTGACTGGCTTGAATGGCCTCTAAGCGAGCCAACTCACTGCGCACATTTTCTTTGCAGGCCAACGCCGATCGCCCGTTAATCCGCATACTGCAGCTACCGCAGATGGTATTCCGACAATTTTTGCGAAAGGCCAAACTACCGTCCTGCTGCCACTTGATCTGATTCAAGCAGTCCAGAATCGTACTCCCCGGATCGATATCCAGGGTAAACGACTCCATGTAGGGACGGGGCTGCAGCCCTTGGCGGAGAATATTGAATTGAACCTGCATAGTGTTGCGAACTCTAGAGGAAGAAGACGGCGGATACGGCCGGGCTAAGTTGCGCCATGCGCAACCCAGCAGATCCCCCTGTCTATGCCAATCTGGTCTGAGCAGAACGTTACGTCACGCACCACTCACCCGCGATCGCTAGATTGAGGATCAGGAGTTTACCCACGAACCTAGCTACCAGCCTAGACGACCAGAGCAGCTAGTCTAGGAAATATAACCAAAGATACATGTTTGCTGAGGCTGATCAGGCTGGGAGTAGCAGCTCCTAGGCAGACTCTAAACAAGCCTGTCGCCCCATCAACCAATAGGTTTGCATATCCCCCTTACCTTTGATGTGAACCATCCCCCGAGACTCAAAGACAAACTGGTGGTGCAGTAGTTCATAGGTGCTTTGGGTGACCTGAATGCCATCGGAGGTGCCGTGAGATTCCATGCGGCTGGCCACATTTACCGCATCTCCCCAGAGGTCGTAGATAAACTTTTTGCTGCCAATCACCCCTGCGACCACCGGCCCGGTGTTGATGCCGATGCGCAGGCGAAACGGCTCGCCATCATCCCGCAGAAAGGTGCGAATGGTGTCTTGCATATCGAGGGCAATGTGAGCGATCGCTTCTGCATGATCGGCCCGGGGCACCGGCAACCCGCCCACCACCATGTAGGCATCTCCGATGGTTTTAATCTTTTCCAGCCGGTACTTTTCCACCAGATGGTCAAACGCGCAGAAAATGTTGTTGAGCAGTTCCACCAACTCTGTCGCCGGCAGCCGTGAGGCCAGGGGCGAAAAATCTACAATATCGGCAAATAAAATCGTCGCCTCTTCCACGGCAGAAGCGATCGAGGTTTGGTTTTGCTTCAATTGGTGGGCAATACTCTGGGGCAAAATGTTGAGCAAAAGCTGCTCTGACTTTTGCTGCTCACTCAGCAACTCAGCAGTGCGTTCTGCCACCCGTTGCTCCAACACGGCGAAGGATTTTTGTAGCTGATCGGCCATTTGGTTAAAGGCATCCGCCAAGCCTCGCAACTCGGTAATATTTCGCGCCTGGATGTGGGGCAAGGTTTCCGAGTGGGATAGGCTGGCCCTAGCGGCACTGTCTGCTAGGGTACGGCTGGCTTCACTGAGCTGCAGAATTGGATAGGTAATCCAACGGGCCGTCAACAGCCCTACCAAGGTAGCGGCCATCAGCGCCAGCAAGCACAGGGCAATGGTGGTGCGAGTGTTGGCATAGATTTGCCCCATGAAATCTGATTCGGGGATCACCACCACAATCAACCAGTTGAGGTTCTTGCCATAGGAAACCGAGTCAACATGCACCAGTTGCCGTTGCCCATGGCGATCGCGAAACTCAAGCTGTTGGCGACGACCAATGTCTTCCAAACTGTTGAACTGGGCCTGGAGAAACTGAGCCGTGTCTTGAATGAGAGGATGGGCCACATCAGCGGCCGCTAAACGAGTGACGCGATCGCCCTCCACCACAAACGGTTCATCGTCCGTCGAGGTGGCCACCAGTAGACCTGAGGATTCCAAAATAAACGTTTGGCCAGACTGACTCACCTGGAGCGATCGCAGCATGTCATTGATGTGCGACAGCACAAAATCGGTGCCAATCACCCCCAAAACTTCCCGATCCATGGTGTAAAGAGGCTGGGCCAGGGTCACCTTAAGGCGTCGTTCCTTAAAATCTGGATAAATGCTGCTCCAGGTCGGCTCCCGAGCCTGCATGGCACTCCGAAACCAGGGACGCAGCCGGGGATCATAGAAGCGAGTTTGCCCTAGGACTTGAGCTGGCCGCCCCAGCTTGTCGAGGGCATAGCTGGTGAAAATCCGTCCCGTCTCATCCCCCGATCGCCCCACCTCCCACTGTTGATTAGCCTGAAACCCCAGGCCCGTAAACTCGCCGTTGATCCTGCCCACATACATGGCAGAGACCTCTAGGGAAGGGAATAGATCGTGGTGATTCCAGAAATGCTGGGAGAGGCTGGCTGGATCATCTAAGTCTACATACCCCATCAAAATGGCATTGGCATTGACTTGGTTGACCACCAGGGGGACGTCGAGGTAGCGCTGGAGCTGTTGATCAATGCGATCGCTAATTTCTGTGCGTAGACTGGCCGTCACCTGCTCGACAGCTTGTTGGCCATTACGCAGCGACAGCCATCCTACTAAACCAACCGTGCCAAAAACCTGTACCACAAAGGGTACAACCAACAAAATTCTTAGTGGTACAGACCGAGCCTGAGGGGCCAAGTTTAGCCGGGATCGTTTCCAAGGTATGGGCATGATGCAGAAGAATGATGCTGAGAGGAAGGGCTATGCCCTAGGTCTACACACCCCGATGGTCGCAACCCGCATAGTAGTAGACACAAACGTTACCTACTACGGACACCATGACATATCCTGCGATCGCCCATCTCTAGACTATATGGCAACTCTTCTCTAGAGGTTACTCAAGGCACCCCTATCACACGACAGAACCTGATAGAAACTGTCACAAAGCATTCCCAAAGTACCTGACATCTGATCTGTCACGTCTTCAATACAATATAAGCTAACTCACAGAACAAGACAGCAAACCTGTTCCGACAATCTTTAATCATTTGTTGATGAAAGATTAATGTGGCATCGCATCATGGGTCAGCGCTGGGGCGATCGCATCACAGCCCAAACCGTAGCCTCTCCGTTCATCCTGCGCTATTTAGAGACTTGGGGTGTGGGTTTCTGAAAACCTAGCGTCATCAAACTCCCAAGGATCACAAAGAACAGAAGCATCCTCTAGTTTCTTCTATGGTTATACCTGCATCAATTTGATGGTTGAGCAAGCTTCAATCTGCAAACCATCAGAGTCCTAGTAAGCGCAGCAGACTAGCCACACCGGTGACCGGCGACAGCAGTAGCCCCAAGGTATCGCTGAAGCTGGCTAGACCCGATCGCCCCACGAGCACCGTATCGCCAGGGCGCAGGGATGGATTGTCCGCCGCATTCAGGGTTTCTGACAGATCGACATCGATACTCTCCTGCAAAATGGTGCCATCGGGATTCAGGCGCACCAGCTCCACCCGACTGCGGCGGGCGCGGTTGTTAAAGCCGCCCGCCGCCAGGATCGCTTGATTGAGAGAAGTGCTGGGAGGAAGAGCGATCGCCCCTGGAGCGCTCACCTCGCCCACCACATAGACCGTCATCGAATCCGCCGCAAAGCTAGCTGGCGCCAGTTCTGCCAGTTCCGCCGACGTTAGCGCCGTCGCCGTGGGCACCACAATCGTGTCGCCATTTTGCAACGGCAAGTCCTGCTGTAGGTTCCCCGCCATCAGCAACTCCCAAAAATCCACCGGGATCACCTGTTCTTGCCCCGTGTGGGTCACCCGCCGCACTTGAATGTCGCGAATATCGGCCAGTTGGGTAATACCGCCCGCCACCCGAATTGCCTGACTCACCGTCAAGGCCTCCAGCCCATCATTGCTGCTGGTGAGATTGGTATTCAGGCGCAGGGTATGGGGGCCGGGACGGTTCACTTCTCCCACCACCGCCACCTGGATCGGCTGGGTGGCATCCGCCGCAAAATTGGCCGCCGCCAGCCGCCGCGATTCCTCAGGGTTCACGGTCGTTGCGGTGGGGATCACAATCGAGTCGCCATCCCGCAGGGTCAGGTCTTGGCGAATATCTCCAGCTTGGATCAAGTCCCATAGATTAATCGTCACCGACTCTGTGCCCAGGGTGCGATCGCTCACCCGGCGAATCTGAATCCGGCGCACGTCCGCCGACTGAGTCACCCCGCCTGCTTGCTGAAGCACCTGGGTGAGCGTTGAGGGACTGTCAGGACTGGCGGCAGCCAAGGTATAGGAACCAGGACGGCTAATTTCGCCAGCGATCGCCACGGTCACCGGTCGCGCCTGTAGCAAATTGAGACTAATAATGGGACGGCGCAAAACTTGGGCATAGCGCGCCGTGATCGCCTGAGTGGCTTGCTCCAGAGTTAAGCCTTCCACAGCGATCGTTCCCGCCTGGGGCAAATGCAGCGTACCGTCAGACAGGACTTGGTATTGATCGGTATATTCGGGAATATTGAAAAATTCAACATTGAGGCGATCGCCCGCTCCCAAGACATAGCGCGTCGGGCTAGAGATCTGCTGCGCTACCCATCCGTCCATAGCCATACCGGCTGGGGGTAGACCAAGACCAGCCACGATCTGAGCCCCTGCCATGCCACCGGCCAGCCATCGCCACCATCGAGTATCCATATGCCTATGCGATCGCATTCAGATTCGCCTGTATAAACTACGCCTCCGTTCCTATTTGCAGGCGATCGCCCCTATCATCAGGACGTCTCTCTCCTCCTAGGATTCTGGCGATGCATACCCTTGCCTGACCCCTTGCGCTGTTCAACCAGCGATCGCGCTTTAGATTCACCTATCCCCCCTCATGGGTCAGGTCTTAGAGCAGAGACTTGCCCAAGCATCTAGAAGTTTCCCAAGCCATCCTCCCCAAAGCTCCTCGCCAAAAGCTCCAATAACAATGCCCCTGAAGCAACCTGTTCAAGGGCATTGATGCTCATAGCAGAAAGCTTTGATGTACTAGAGTTTCATCGAGGTGCCGTCAGCATCCCTGCCAATCCCCATACCTTAAGCCCCATACCTTAAGAAGGATGGGTGGGACGACGGCGATACCGTTCCGCCAGCCAGGCCCACACCTGAAACTGCGGGACACCAAAAATTGACCAGCCGCTACTTGGATCGTAGGCATTCCACAACGTTTCGCCCGACGACGTTCTATACGTCCAAATGACTGGCTCACTGGCATCATGGCGCAGCCGCTGCACCCACAGCCGACAAAGGTGAGTTAGCCGCTGCAGGGCATTTCTCTGCGGTTCACAAGCATACTCTGGATACAGCAAGCGCTCCAATGCTTCACGGACTTTAGTATCATCAAAACTCATTATTTTAACCTCCCGCTATGAGCGACAACTGTAGCCTACGTATCCAATCTAACGAAAAACTACGATCAACGAGAGCGATCGCGGCAAAACCTTACATTGGTTTACCTAGGCAGGTCTGATGGGCGGGATGGTCTGGGGAAAGGGCTACAGAGCGGTGGAACTGGGAGGCTTCACGCGCTGGCGGGCCAGGTCTTCCCCAAGCTGGAGCGCGGCCAGAAAACTGGTGGCATCTGCCTTCCCCTGACCGGCAATATCAAACGCCGTCCCGTGGTCGGGGGAGGTACGCACAAAGGGTAAACCGATGGTGGTATTCACAGCGCGATCGAAAGCCATTAATTTCACAGGAATTAGCCCTTGGTCGTGGTACAGCGCCAGGTAGGCATCGTGGGCTTCCACCGGACGAGTGCCAAACCAAGCCTGCCCCGGCTTCACCCAGAGGGTATCAGGGGGCGTCAGGCCATCCAACTGAGCCTGGGGAAAGCGCTGGCGCTGGTCATCTAGCCACCCCTGAAGCCAATCCACCTCTTCACGGCCCAACTGTCCCTGTTCGCCACTGTGGGGGTTGAGTCCGGCGATGGCGATGCGCGGCTGCGGCAGACCAACGTCATGGTGCAGGCAGTCCATCAACAGCTCTAGTTTCAGAGTCATTAAGGCTGGCGTTAAGGTGTGGGACACAGCGGCCAGGGGAATATGGGTGGTGGCCAAGAGCGATCGCAGCATCCAACCGGTGAGGGGCGATCGCGCCACAAACATCATGCCAAACCGCGATACCCCAGCCCGCTCGGCTAAGAGTTCCGTTTGCCCAGGATAGGCATGGCCCGCCGCTAGCCAGGCCGACTTGGCAATGGGAGCTGTCACCACCCCATCAAACTGTCCAGCCAAGGTTTGGTCGATCGCCTCCGACAAAAACTGAAAGCTAGCTTCTCCACTAGCAGCATTGCCCACGCCCCAGCGCACGGCCCGCAGATCGGCAGATGCTACACCCACATCGATCAACGGCACCGCATCCGGCTCCACCAAAGGCACCCCCAAGTCACGCAAGCGATCGTAGGTCTTCACCAGCACCGCCCGACTCCCGACCACCGTCACCGGCACGGCATCCTCGGGACGCTGATAGAGCGATCGCATCACCACTTCAGGGCCAATGCCTGCTGGATCTCCGAGGGCGATCGCCAGCCGAGGCGGCCTTGCCTGAGTAGCCGAAGCTGATGGCAAATCTGATGCCAGATCTGATAATGGATCGAAATCCGATTGCGGACGGGATAGCACCATAACGTTACATTAGGAAACAATAAGCAGAAACATGGAGCAATAAGTCCCCCAAAGACAAGGAGGATTCGAGATGGAGAGCAGACCCAAACTGCCTTAGAATACTCTAGGCGGATGTTCAACATCGATCCTAGACAGCCTCACGTCCTAGGACAACCGAGGGGCGATCGCGGCTTTTGATGAGCTCACGATTATGTCTAGAAGCGATCGCTGTTGAGCCTGATTTTTCATCGTGACGTTAGGGAGACATAGTTTAGATGAGTAGCGAATTTTATAATGCTGCATTTCTGTCGTTTACCTTGATCCTAGTCGGCCTAGCCATGGGGTTTTTGCTGCTCAAGCTGCAGGGTGGCGAAGAGTAATTCAGCGGCGAGGGGCTTGAATGTACAAGTCCCTGCCTTGGCTTTCCATTGACTAGAATCCTTTCCTGGCAAGCATTACACCGACATATCATCCAGTCAGATCCAACGGCGGTCTGCTGTTCCCTTCGTCTTCACAGGATCTACACAGTATTTCTATCCTGGCAACACTGGCTATATGAGAAAAGGCTAACCACTTTCTGATAACATCTTATAAAAAGTTAATGTTTTGAAATTGAGATTAAATCCCTCATGACTTTACTGATTGTCGGTGCCACAGGTACGTTGGGAAGGCAGGTCACCCGTCGCGCCCTAGATGAGGGATTTCAGGTTCGTTGCCTGGTTCGCAGCGCCCGCAAAGCATCGTTTCTCAAAGAATGGGGGGCTGAGCTAGCCCTAGGCGATCTCACCTTCCCTGACACCCTGCCCGCAGCCTTTGAAGGGGTGACGGCCGTGATTGATGCCTCCACCTCCCGCGCCACCGATTCGGTGCCCATCAAGGCGGTCGATTGGGACGGCAAGGTTGCGCTCATCCAGGCTGCCAAAGCCGCCAACGTCGAGCGGTTTATCTTCTTCTCCATTTTAGGGGTTGAAGATCATCCCGACGTGCCGCTGATGCAAATCAAGCATTGCACAGAACAGTTTTTGCAAGAGTCGGGCGTTCCCTACACCGTCCTACGGCTATGCGGCTTTTTCCAAGGCTTGATTAGCCAATACGCTATCCCCATCCTAGAAAAACAGGCGGTGTGGGTGATGGGGAACACCTCCCCCATTGCCTACATGGACACCCAGGATATTGCCCGGTTTGCGGTGCGCGCCCTGCAAGTCCCCGAAACGGAGAACCGCGTCTTTCCTGTGGTGGGCAACCGGGCCTGGAGCGCCTACGAAATTATTCGCGTCTGCGAGCGCATGTCGGGTCAAGAAGCCAAGGTCACCCGCATGCCCATTAGTCTGCTGAGAAGCATTCGACGGGTAGCCCTGTTCTTTGAATGGACGTGGAACGTCGCCGATCGCTTAGCGTTTACAGAAGTGATTGCCTCAGGTAAGCCCCTAGACGCCTCCATGGATGAAACCTACGAGGTCTTTGGGCTCGATCGCAGCGAAACCGGTACCTTAGAAGATTATCTCAAAGAATACTTCAGCCGCATTATGAAGAAGCTGAAGGAATTGGAGTATGAGCGTGAGAAGCGCATGAAAAAGAAGCGCACGCCTTTCAAAACCCCTAAGTCTTAATCTATCCAAGCCGCGATCGCCCTTCCTCCTCTAGGTTGATCAGGGCTACACCTTGTCAGGATAGGATGATACAGAGCTCAATGTTGAACGTTGTAGGGGCTGGCATCCCCAAGGGCGATCGCTACGCCGCTGACCCATGTTTGTTCCGTTAAACCATGATTATTGAGGCATTATGAAAAGGATTTTATCTCGAATTTTTGCGCTATTGCTGGTCTGTACAGTAGCTATGGGCTGTGCCGCATCCCCCGGCGGTCTGAGCGGCGACTATCGCCAAGATACCCTCAGCCTAATTGACACCCTGCGAACCGCCATTGAAATGCCCGAAGGCACCCCTGAAAAGGCAGGAGCCCAATCTGACGCGCGGCAAATGATCAACGACTTCTCAGCGCGCTATCGCCGCAATGGTAACTACACCCGCCTCAGCTCCTTCACCACCATGCAAACGGCTCTCAACGCCCTAGCCGGTCACTACAGCTCCTACCCCAATCGCCCCGTTCCCGCCAAGCTCCAGGATCGCTTAGAGCTAGAGTTCAAGCGCGTGGAAGCGGCCCTACGGCGAGGCGCTTAGCTGCCCCATTCCATTGAGCCCACATTGGTCATCCAAACCGTCTCTAGACTTGATTCCCAGCGATCGCTTCTAGGGGCGGTTTTTTAGGGCCGTCACCGCGAATCGGTATCCTCCCTCTAGCGATAGGACGACAAATATTCGTACAGTGGGGGATATTGGATAGCGCACTGACATAGACCGGACATGACTCTGCATTCAGCCATCGCATCGACAACCCCAACGTTTGACTCCCTGGAGCAGGCTCTTAAGCATTACTTTGGCTACGATCGCTTCCGGCCAGGCCAGCGACATATTGTCGAAACAGCCCTGCGGGGACAAGATCTGCTGGTGATTATGCCTACCGGGGGCGGGAAGTCGTTGTGCTATCAGTTGCCGGCCCTGCTCAAGCCGGGGCTGATGGTGGTGGTATCGCCGTTGATTGCGCTGATGCAGGATCAGGTGGAAACCCTAAACGATAACGGCATTCCAGCGACGTTCCTCAACAGCAGTCTGTCTAATGAGCACGTCCAGCAGCGCACGGCCCAGCTCCTCCGAGGCGAGATTAAGTTGCTCTACGTGGCTCCAGAGCGGTTGCTGAACGATCGCTTCCTGCCGTTTCTCGATCGCCTCCATGATGCCTTGGGGCTGGTGGCGATCGCCATTGATGAGGCCCACTGCGTTTCGGAATGGGGGCATGACTTTCGCCCAGAATATCGACAGCTCAGCCAGATCCGGCAGCGCTACCCCACGGTGCCATTGCTCGCCCTCACCGCCACCGCCACTCAGCGCGTACAGCAAGATATTGTGGTGCAGCTTGCCCTGCGCCAGCCAGATGTTTACGTCGCCAGCTTCAACCGACCCAACCTGTACTACGAAGTGCGTCCCAAGGAGCGCAACGCCTATGCCGATCTGCTGCGGGAAATCCGCAGTCATCGCCATGGTTCCTGCATTGTCTATTGCTTCAGCCGCAAGCTGGTGGACGAAACCGCCGATCGCCTCCAGCAAGACGGCATTGTCGCCCTGCCCTACCACGCAGGCTTAAGCGATCGCGTGCGGACGGAAAATCAAACCCGATTCATCCGGGATGATGTGCAGGTGATGGTGGCCACGGTGGCCTTCGGCATGGGTATTGATAAGCCCGATGTGCGCCTGGTGGTGCATTACAATCTGCCTCGGAACCTAGAAGGCTACTACCAAGAAGCGGGGCGAGCCGGGCGCGATGGGGAGCCCTCCCGCTGTTTACTGTTTTTCAACACCGGTGATGTCAGCAAGATTAACTATTTAATTGACCAAAAACCTGACGAAGCCGAGCAGATGATCGCCCGGCAGCAGCTCCGTCAGGTATTGGACTATGCTGAGGGATTGGAATGTCGGCGGACGATTCAACTGCGCTACTTTGGGGAAGATTTTAGCGGCAACTGCCAGCAGTGTGACAACTGCCTGAATCCTAAGCCCATTGAAGATCGCACCGTTGATGCTCAGAAGTTCCTATCCTGCGTCGCCCGATGCAAAGAACGCTTTGGCATGAACTACATCATCGAGGTGTTGCGGGGCAGTCGATCGAGCAAGATCCAGCAGCGAGGGCATCACAAGTTGTCCACCTACGGCATCGGCAGCGATCGCTCTGCCGAGGACTGGAAACACCTAGGGCGATCGCTCTTACACCAGGGCCTGCTGGATGAAACCAGCGATGGCTATTCGGTATTGCGGCTGAATGCCCGCAGTTGGGAGGTGATGCGAGGGCAGCGACCGGTGCAGATGGTGGCCACGCGTTCTCAGCGCTCTAGCGTGGCCGACGATAGCCAAGCCGCATCCACCCGTGAACTGTTGATGGATCTGCTGCGATCGCTGCGGAAAACCATCGCCAATGAGCAATCGGTGCCGCCCTACGTGATTTTTGCCGACTCTAGTCTGCGGCTGATGGTGCAAAGCCGACCCACCACCTTGGAAGAATTTGCCTCGATTTCTGGAGTCGGCAGCCACAAACTCACCCAGTATGGGCCGCGCTTCACCGAGACTATTCGCCAATTTTGCCAAGAGCATGGCCTCCTAGCCCAGACGGTCACACCTGTAGTAGACGAACCGACCTCCAAACCGCCGCTCTCCGCCCGCCGTCGCCAAATCCTCAACCTGCATCAGCAGGGCATCGCTCCTGCCCAGATTGCTTTGGAATGTGACCTACGGTTGGGGACTATCTACGACAACCTAGCGACCTTGCTTGAATGGGGCGAAGTGATCGACGTGGATCAACTGGTAGATCCCGAGCGGCAGCAGGCTATTTTGGGGGCGATCGCTCAGGTAGGCGATGATGCTCTGCGGACGATTCGCGACCAGGTGGGAGAGGATTACGACTTCAACGAAATCCGGATCATGCGATCGGTGTGGCGGATGCAGCAGCTCTCGTGAGCCGGTCAAGTTCTAGCAAGCCTGCCCGAATCCTTCAGGTTTTCGCAGGCATAGCGCGGTACACTCAGGGGGCACCATCGTGGTGGAATCGGGGCGTTCTGGCAGCTTGTTGAGCCAAGCTGAATGTCCCCTTCATCGCGACTGGATGTAACGATATGCACTTGTCAGCACGGAGAGACGGATTTTGGGGGCAGAACTGCGAAGCTACGTATATCTCGATAGCCTACAACCACAGCACGCTGCCTACATTGGTACGGTATCGCTGGGTTTTTTGCCGCTGCCGGGGGATGCCTCGCTGTGGGTTGAAATTTCGCCGGGCGTAGAAATTAATCGCATCACCGACGTGGCCCTGAAAGCGGCCGCCGTGCGGCCGGGGGTGCAGTTTGTCGAACGGCTGTATGGACTCTTGGAAGTTCATTCCACCAATCAGGGGGAGACCCGCGCCGCAGGGCAGGCGATCCTGGAAGCCCTCGGGGTGCGCCAGCGCGATTGCTTACGACCGAGGATTGTGTCGAGCCAGATTATTCGCAACATCGACGCCCACCAAGCGCAGTTGATTAACCGCAACCGGCGGGGACAGATGATTTTGGCGGGACAAACGCTCTATGTGCTGGAAGTGCAGCCGGCGGCCTATGCGGCCCTAGCAGCCAACCAGGCTGAGAAAGCAGCGTTGATCAACATTTTGCAAGTGGGTGCGGTGGGGAGCTTTGGGCGGCTCTACCTGGGGGGCGAAGAACGGGATATTTTGGCGGGGTCGGCGGCGGCGATCGCTTCCCTGGAAGACGCACCAGGACGCGATCACGGCAGTGGCGCTCAGGAATAGGACGGAAGAGGTATGGCTAACTACGACCATTTGGCGCTGTTGAAACAGGGATCCGATCGCTGGCACGCATGGCGATCGCACCATCCTGGGCAAATTTTGGATCTCAGTGAGGTGCGCTTGGCCGGGGTGTATTTCAAAGACACCGACCTGAGCCACATCAACTTTCGGGGAGCGGATTTGAGTCAGACGGTGCTCACGGCAGCTAATTTGCAGGCGGCCGACCTCAGCCATGCCAACCTGTCGCGATCGGAGCTCAGCCATACCCAACTCCAGGGAGCTGAGTTTGTTGGCGCAGACTTGTCCTACGCCCAGCTCTCCCACGCCAATCTCAGCCATGCTAATTTGATTAGCGCCAACTTACGCGGCGTGACGTTGCGTGACGCCGATGTCAGCCATGCCAATTTGGTCGGCGTGGATCTGCAAGATGCCTATCTAGAACGGGCGAACTTCAACCAAGCAACCCTGAACCGAGCCAATCTCCGGGGTACCTATTTAGTCTCTGCTCATTTGAACCAAGCTGTGTTTGACCATGCCAGCCTAGTGGGCACCCAGTTGGTGAGCGCTTCTCTCTATGGGGCGATCTTTCGCCAGGCAACCTTGAGCTCCGCCAACTTAGTTCGAGTCTATGGCTCAGAGGCCGATTTTCAACAGGCCGATCTCTTCCAGGCCGATCTACGCTGGGCCGTGTTGCAGCGATCGCAGTTCCAACAGGCCGACCTCACCCAGGCCAATTTGCGGGGGGCAGACCTGCGGGGCGCTAATTTTCGAGGTGCCTGCCTGCGCAGGGCCAATCTAGAAGACGCCAAGCTCGATCGGGCTGATTTCACCCAGGCTGATTTGAGCGACACAAACCTTAACCCAACCCAACTTCGCTATACGATGATGGAAAGCGATCGCTCCTGATCCGTCTGACCTCTTGGACAGGGTGGTTCGATCACAGTCAAGCCCTACCAGAGATCTTTGTGGGACAAGATGCGAGGTAGCGATCGCTCGATGCTGCATAGGTTGTGTAGCGTTCCTCTTGTCGTTCCGTTGCATCCATTTCTTCCGATTGCATCTATGACTCTCACGCAAGATCCACAGATCCAGGATCGTCTAGCCAAACGCCTATTTCCTCGTCTGAGAACGGTGGCGATCGCCTTCCTACTCCTCGGGGTCGTGCTACGAGTTGTATTTTTAGAGCAAGAATTTTTCTGGGGAGACGAGGTGCTCACCGCCCTACGCATCTCCGGCTATTCTGAAGTGACCGTCATCGATCAGCTCTACCAAGGGCAGGCCCTACAGCTCCAAGACCTGCAGGTCTACCAGCAGCCCCAGGCCAGGCCCGGCTGGGGAGCGGTTTGGGCCGTGCTCACCGACCACCCAGAACATCCTCCCCTGTACTATGTCCTGAATCGCATTTGGACTCGTCTGGTAGGGCTCTGGAGCGATCGCCCTGTGCCCAACGTACGCAGCCTGTCCATTGTGTTTAGTTTAGCCACCTTGCCCCTAACCTTCGCCTGGCTGCGACAGTGTTTTAGTCATCGGGTAGCATGGATGGCGATCGCCCTGATGGCCGTGTCTCCCCTGCATGTGCTCTATGCCCAAGAAGCGCGGCAGTATAGCCTGTGGATGCTGTTGATGGTGGCGTCTAACTGGGCGGTGATGCGGGCAGTGGAGCAGTCCACTCGGACGAGGTGGGGGCTCTATGCCCTAACGGCAACCCTGGGCCTATATACCCATCTCTTGTTTGGCCTGGTGTTGATCTGCCAAGGCCTCTACGTGGTAGCCAGCCAAGGATGGCGCACTGGAGCTATCTTCCGGCGCTATGGACAGGCGATCGCCCTGGCCCTGCTAGCCTTTAGCCCTTGGCTATGGGTGATTGTGACCCGGTTTGAAGGACTACAGCACACGGTACAGCAGGCGCAAAACAGTCGCACCGTGGTGAACCTCGTTCAGGATCTGTCTCGATTGATCAACCGGGTTTTTTTTAACGCCGATCTCACCTGGGCCAATGGCATCCTCGTGCTGTTGATTGGCGTAGTGGTCTATCAGCTCTGGCGGCGATCGCCCATCCCTGGCACGGTGTTGATTGTGAGTTTAATTGTTGTACCTTTTATGGTGCTGGCGATACCAGATCTGATCACCGGCAGTGCTCAGTCGGCTCGGGTGCGCTATATGATTCCTGCTTATCTAGGCATTCAATGGGCGATCGCTCTGCAATGTTCCCAGGGTATCTACACCCAGCAGCGTTGGCAGCGTAGCCTTTGGCGGTTTAGCTGGAGTTTGCTCTTGGTGGGATCTGTATCTGGAAGTTTAGTCGGTGTCTATCAAACCGACGTGCCTTGGATTAATGGCGGCAAGGTGCGCGATTACTTGGCCATTGCTGAGGTGATCAATGCTCAGGATGCTCCTCGCATCGTCAGTGATACAAGACCGGTGAGAGCGATCGCCCTTAGCTACCGCCTCAAGCCAGAGGCCACCCTGCAGTTATTTCCACCATCCGCCGATCAGCTAGCAGAACTAACCCCATCTCGACTACGCGATCGCACCCTAGCTCCGGTCTCCACCGGCGGGATGAACCT
The DNA here is from genome assembly GCF_016888135.1 of Leptolyngbya sp. CCY15150. NCBI lineage: Bacteria > Bacillati > Cyanobacteriota > Cyanophyceae > Leptolyngbyales > Leptolyngbyaceae > Leptolyngbya > Leptolyngbya sp. CCY15150. Next base: position 58,225 of record NZ_JACSWB010000167.1, on the reverse strand, counting down.
AGAGGCAATGGAGCGGGGAACGGCTTGGGTGGTGGATCCTTCCCCAGGCTTTCAGACCCAGTTAGCCTCCTTAGGACGCTTGACGATGCAGTATGAGGGGCGACATATGCAACTCTGGGAATGGAGGCGTCGGTGAAACTAGAAGCACCCTTGGGACAATGGCTCCGATGGGGGGCGATCGCTCTTTTAGTCATCGGTATCCTATTCCGATTTGGCAACCTGGGCAAAAAGGTATATTGGATTGATGAAACCTATACGTCTCTGAGGATATCTGGCTATGGGGAACAGGAGCTGATCGCCCAGACCTATACCGGTGAGGTGATCACCGTTGCTGATTTGCAAAGCTTCCAGAACCTGAGCCCCGATCGTACCTGGACAGATACCTTAAAATCCCTGAGCGAGTCCCCCCAACATCCTCCCCTTTATTTTTTACTCGGACGACTGTGGATACAGATATGGGGAGCTAGTCCCGCCACGGTGCGATCGCTCTCGGCTCTGCTCAGCTTACTCACCTTTCCTGCCCTCTACTGGCTAGGACGCGAGTTGTTTGAACGCCCTACAGCCCGCTGGCTAGCGATCGCCTGCGTAGCTGTCTCCCCCTTCCATGTGCTCTATGCCCAAGAAGCTCGGCAATACAGTTTATGGACAGCTCTGACCATTGCCAGCGGAGCCGCTCTCCTGTGGGCCATGCGTCTGACCCAAACCGCTGTTCCTCCCCCACGGCGCTGGCTAGCTTGGCTCACCTATACCCTACTGCTGGCTACGAGTTTCTACACCTTTTTGCTGACGGGCCTGGTGGCGATCGCCCATGGCGTCTTCATCGGCATCCGTACGTGGCAAAAGCGGGAGCGATCGCTGCTCCTATCGTACTTAGTCGCAACAGCAGCAGCCATCCTTCTCTTTACTCCGTGGCTAGGGGTGATGATCAGCCATGCCCAGCGGGTGAGCCGTACAGCCGCCTGGGCGAATGAGCGATTTTCCTTAGATTGGCTGATTCTCCGCTGGTTATTGTATCCCATCAATCAGGTTCTAGATCTAAACCTAGGCGATCGCTATCTGACCTCGCCCGCCATCCTCTTAATGGTGGCGATGGTGGCGCTCATCATCTATGCCGTCATCGTCGTTGCCCGTGAAGCCCCGCCCCTCACCGCTCAATTTATCTTCGTCACCACCGCCGTCCCAGCCCTGATGCTCATTCTGCCTGATTTACTCTTCGGGGGGCAGCGATCGGGCACTGCCCGCTATATGATACCCGTTTATTTTGGACTCCATCTAGCTGTCATCTATGCCCTCAGCCTCCGTCTAGAAACAGCTACGCGCACCCGCGCCCGCTGGCAGTTAATCACCCTAGGTGTTTTGGTAGCGGGCATCGTATCCTGCGGCATCAGCAGTCAAGCCACGCTATGGTGGACAAAAAGTCCAGATAAGCATCAGCACAATCATCGCATCGTAGCGGCTCTCAACCAAAGCGATCGCCCCCTGTTGATTAGCGATGATTCAACCGACCTCAGCACCTGCTTTGCTTGTCGAATGCTAACCCTGAGCTATGATCTACCACCCGAGACTCGGTTGCAGCTAGTGCGATCGCCTCAAATTCCTGTATTACCAAGCGATCGCCCCGATGTATTTGTCCTTAGCCCATCGCGCCGGTTAGTCCGGAGACTGGCAGACCAAGGCTATACATCGCGGCTGGTGTTCGAAGCTGATCGAGTTTGGTTTTGGCACTTGACCCCTGACATAAAATCCGGTTAAAGAGCTATAGCTTGGGATGGTGAAGATTGCCTGCCAGACGTCTGATTCAGCAACACCGGAACTCTTCGCCACCAGGTAAAAAAACCGTGGTTTAAGCATTGGGTGAGGAACAGGAAAATATCATACGCGAAACAGATACCCGATACCTAGCCCCAAACCTAACCCCGTAAATGAAACCAGCGACAAAATGACAAAGGATTGCCAGCGGCTCTGCTGCCATTGCTGCAACTCTAGCCGGGCCAGCAACTCGGCGGCTAATATCATGACAACGTAGCTAAATATCCGCACCCAAACGAGCGCGAGCACCACGAGAAAGGCTGCACAGATAATGGTGGTGAAGTAGCCAACATCCGACGTAAGCCACGAGCGGATGAGAGTTCGCACCCCTTTTGAAAAGGTGGTCAGCAAAAGAGCTTCTGCGAGGGTAAAGGCTAGCACGGCGACCCAAGCTATCCAGGTGACATGGGCAGCATATAAAAACCAGCTAAAGGTGGTGTAGCCCAACAACAGTAATCCGAGGGCTAGCCAAGGCAGTTTCATCACGGCGAGGATTCGGGTTCAAAGGGGTCAGATGGCGTAGATGGGTCGGTGGTCAGGGATGGCTCAGGGGCGATCGCGTGGGGATGAGCATCTTCGGCAGTTGGCCCATGAATACTATCAAGGGCCACCGCACTGCTGAGCCAGGCTGAAGGATCGTCGGCAGGAGTCCGATTGTTCATGATCGGATTTGGGAGGGTGGCGATCGCTGGTTCGGGATAGTGGTCTGATGTCCATCGATCCATCACATCGCGAATCAGCACTTCTTCAATCAAGACTTTTGCGACAACGGTGAGAGGCAGGGCCAGCAAGAGCCCGAGGAAGCCAAAGGTGGCGGCAAAAAAGATTTGGGCGATCAGGGTCATGGCCGGCAATAGGGAAACCTGCTTGGCCATGACGGTTGGTGTTAGCCAGTAGCTTTCAATATTCTGAATGACGATATAGAGAATGATCACGGGAATGGCCTTCCAAGGCGCGTCAATCAGGGCGATCGTCAGCGGGAAGATGAGGCTGAGGGTCGGGCCGATATTGGGAATAAAGTTGAGTAAACCGGCTAGGAGCGCATGGGCTAGGACTAAGCGAATGCCAAGAACCAGCAATCCCAATCCACTGAGCAGCCCTAAGGTGACGGAACTAATGACAATGCCGCCAAACCAATTGCCTAGGGCTGATTCACATTCCACGAGGATGGTATCAACACGACGGCGATAGAAGGATGGGAAAGCGTGGATGACAGCTTGTCGGTAGGGCTGTGGGTTGGCCAAAAGCATCAAGGTAATCACAATGACGACCAAGAGCTGGAACACCACCGCAAGAGAATTGGAAAATAGGGCAAAGAAGTTGCTCAGAATATTCTGAACAAGCGGCTGAATCTGCTGGGCTAGGTTGGAAATACTGGAGAGTTCAAACTGTTCAGCAAACAGTTCTGGATTATTGCGAATAATGCCATCGAGCCAATTGGTAATTTGCTGAAATCCCTTGGGCAGGAGTTCTAGAAGGCTGAGAAACTGCTCGGTGAAAGGAGGGACAATCACCTGCACGAAGATTCCACCTACCAAGGCTAAGCCAGTCATGGCGATGAGAATGGCTAGCCCTCGACGAATGCCAAATTTTTGGATGCGTCGTACAAGGCTATTAATAGCCGTAGCTAAGACCACAGCCGTGAAAACCAAGAGCAGCATTTGGCGAATTTGCCATAGCAGCACCAGGGCGATCGCTAGACACAGTATCCCAATCCACTCTCCTAATTTCACCTGCTTCACTCCTGCACGTAGGCGCTTACATACTATCTAACCTCACCCCTGGTTGGTTGACGAGAGCAGGTTTTGATCGGTCATCCTTGGCGATCGCTTCTCAAAATCCGCTAGGCTGGTTAGAGGCGATCGCCCCACCTCTGGTTCAATGCCGTTTTGGGCAACCCAGTAGGCATGGGGAAAGCACTGTTCACTCGTTCTAGCGCATTTGGAATCAGCATGACCGTAACGACACAGCCGGTTCACGTCATTGGCGGCGGCCTGGCCGGCACAGAGGCGGCTTGGCAGGTAGCCCAGGCAGGGGTGCCCGTGATTTTACATGAAATGCGACCGCAGCAGGTCAGTCCGGCCCACCACACTGAGCATTTGGCCGAACTGGTGTGCAGTAACTCCTTTGGGGCCCGGGCCAGCGATCGCGCCTCGGGGCTTCTCCATGCGGAATTGCGGCGTTTGGGGTCGGTGGTGATTGGCAAGGCGGATGACCATGCGGTACCAGCCGGGGGAGCCTTGGCGGTGGATCGGGCGGTGTTTAGCCAAGATCTGACAGAAACCCTCAGCCGTCATCCCTTGATTGAACTGCGGCGGGGAGAAGTCTCGACGATTCCCACCGATGCCGTTGTGGTGCTAACAACAGGGCCGTTAACCAGTGAGGCCTTGGCAGACGATTTGCGTCGGTTTACGGGCATGGAGTATTTGAGTTTTTTTGATGCCGCCAGTCCGATTGTGGTGGGAGAGTCAATTAACCAAGATATTGCCTTCTTAGCATCCCGCTACGATCGCGGAGAGGCTGCCTATCTCAATTGCCCGATGACCCAAGCGCAATATTTGGCGTTTTGGCAGGCGCTCTGTGCAGCGGAACAGGCGGAATTAAAAGCTTTTGAGCGGGAAACGGCGAAGTTTTTTGAAGGCTGTTTGCCCATTGAAGAAATGGCGCGGCGCGGTGAAGATACGATGCGCTATGGGCCGCTGAAGCCGGTGGGGCTCTTTGATGCCCGCCATGGTGATTTTCGAGATCCCAATAATCGCGATAAACGTCCCTACGCAGTGGTGCAGCTTCGTCAAGAAGACAAGGCAGGCCAGCTTTGGAATATGGTTGGCTTTCAAACGAATCTGCGCTGGGGCGAACAAAAGCGAGTATTCCGGATGATTCCAGGCTTGGAGGAAGCGGAATTTGTGCGTATGGGCGTGATGCACCGCAATACGTTTATTAATACGCCGGAACTCCTGACCCGATCGCTGCAGTTTAAAACGCGGCCGTCCCTGTTGGCAGCCGGGCAATTGGTGGGTACCGAAGGCTATACAGCGGCAGCGGCCGGGGGTTGGCTAGCGGGCACTAATGCGGCGCGAGTTGTCCAAGGGCGATCGCCCCTAGAGGTACCAGAAACCACGATGATGGGTGCCCTGATTGACTTTATCAGCAGCGCTTCACCGAAGCACTTTCAGCCCATGCCGCCCAATTTCGGCATTTTGCCAGAGCTGCCCCAGCGCATCCGCAATAAGCAGGAACGCTACGGCACCTATCGCGATCGCGCCTTTCAAGACCTCGAACGCTGGGCCCAGGAGCAAAACCTGGTTCTGCAAGCGGGCGAGCTCAGCCCCCTATCGGCTTGATATTCATCGGCCGTTGGGAAAATAACCGTGCCTGGTAGTCTGTATAACCAACGGTTGAGCGATCGCCATGGTAGGTTAAAGCCACTGACAACAGTTTGAGTATTTCCCCGGTTTCACCGCCGGGCTTTTTCATGGCTTCAGAACAGTCCAGGCTGGCGATCTGAGCCCCAGAGATACTGATGGAGCTGGTCAAACTGCCAGGCATAGAACGGTACCCCATCCTGTTGAGCGCGATCGCAAAGTTGTGCCAAGTGGGCGATCGCATCCACCGTCTCCTGCTGCTGCATGGCTTTGGCGAGGGGATGCTGCCAGGTGCGCAAAAAGGTTTGAATCACGGTGCGATCGCTTTCTGCAATCAGAGGTGCCTGAACGGTTTTGAGCCGGTGGGATCCAGGATTCGGATCATCCAGGTCAGTATCCTCCGCAATTTGCCAATGGTCTGCCAGCAGAGGCAGTAGATCGGTTGCCGTATATTTCTTGCGCGCCAGCAACCGCAGACCCGCCACTTCAGGGGGCTGATTCTGCTCGACGAAGGCCGCCCGCAGATCTTTGAAGAAAGGTTGAATCACCTCCCGATCCACCGCAAGGCTGAAGCGATCGCCCGCCTCGGAATAGTCTGCAGCCTCACCCCCATCCTGCCACTGAGCCTGATAGCCACGATAGGCAGCAGCTAGGTCGGTCTGGCTACGGGCCTGTAGGCATTCCCAGCGAGACTTGCCCACCAAGGCCATAAACCATTTGCGCATCTGAGGAGCGGAGAAGAGGGAGGGTGCTGTCCGCAGTTCCTCTAGGGGCGAGCTGGCCGGGGATAGGTCTAGATGCAGATCGGTAACCAAGGGTAGAACGGCGGCTGAGGGCTCAATATCGGCGGCATCCTCCGCAGGGGTGAGCATCGGGTCAGGTAATGGATGGGCAGACTCTGGCGTTGAGTCTAGCTCTGCCGGGGGACGACTAGAACCAACAGCGGTCGGCTGGACTAGCTCTACAACGGTTGGTTGAACCGGCTCTGCCATCTTCTTTTCATAGGGTTGAACCGGCTGCTTCGCACGACGAGCCTGGAGTTGTGCTGCCGTCATCAGACCGGGGATGCTGGCCAAATCTTGGGGTGGTTCGTCATCAGAGGCCTCCATCTGAGCCGAGAGATAAAGATCGGCCACCACCGGCCCAGCCAAGGCCGCTGCTCCTTCATTGGCCAGAGCTTCCATTTCTTGGGCGAGGGCTGCTTCATCGAAATCATCCATATCTGCCTCGTCCCAGTCTGCCTCCAGTTCATGGTTGAGAACGGTTGCTTGAGTAAGGGCCGCTTCATCAACCTCATCAACGCCATCACCGTCTACCTCGTCCCAATCTGCCTCCAGTTCATGGTTGAGAACAGTTGCTTGAGTAAGAGCCGTTTCATCTGGGTCATTAACGTCATCGGCATCATCACCGTCTGCCCCATCCCAATCTGCCTCCGGATCATGGTTGAGAACGGTCGTGAGCTTCTCTGACCTGTCTGGATCGTTCATCTCTGGGGCAGATGCATCTCCATCATCTACCCAATCCACCCTAGACGTGAGGGCGATCGCCTCCTCTAGCTCGGCCATCTCGCTGTCTGGCTCTGGCGCTGCAAACCCATCGGTGTGCTCTAGGTGATCTACAGGGGCGATCGCCTCCTCTAGAATATCCTGGGTGTCTTCCTGCACCGGGGTTGACGACTGCAGGGCCTGGAGGGCGGCTCGGATCAAGTGGAAGTAAAAAGGCTGGGCCACATCGATTTCGATGGCCTCGTCCCGCGATCGCCCCAACAATCCTCGCCGTTGCTCTGGCTGCAGAGCTAAAACCTGCCCTTGGGCATTTTGGATGCGTAGCTCTCGGGAGGTGGGGGTGATGGAAATGCTGCAGGCATAGGGGCGATCGCCATGGGTAAACTCGACCCGCTGGGGAGGTAAATGCTGGAAACTCGCGTCAATGGGATGGTCAATAGGCGGCTCGGCAACCGGGTCAGGCAGAGGGGTGGCCGCATTAGGACGTACGCCGATCAGCTCTAGCTCCAAGGTGCGACTGTTATTCCATTCATTGATCTTGAGGCGATAGGCAATATCAATGGGGCTGGGCAAAGGGCAGTATTCGCCCCAACGCCAAGCGATCGCCTTGAACGTCACGTCTTCGGCGGAGTCTGAAATCTGCCCCAGGGTAAGCTTCAGATGATCCTGGTTTTTCCCAATCACCCGCTGCTCCAGCACCCGCACTGGGCCACTCCAAAACACCGGATCAGGATTTTCCATGCCGCAGGGATGCAGGCGATCAATTTGCTCACAAAGGTGCAGGCTCAGATCTTGAAAGTCAGCCTGGGCATCCACGGTCACCAAGGGTTTTAAATGCTGGGGCATCAACTGCTGATTAGCGGAGAGGCTGAGGCGAAACCGAAATTCATCGAGATGTTCAGCCTTGAGAGAGAAGCCGCCCGCAGCCCGGTGTCCGCCATATTTCTCCAGCACCGTTTCTGTAAACTGGAGGGCTTTGAACACGTTAAATTCTGGAATACCTCGGGCCGACCCGCGAATGTGTTGCTGATCCTCCTGTTCATAGGTGCCGATGAAGACCGGCACGCCGTAGCGTTCCACCAATCGGGAGGCGACAATACCAATCACGCCATGGTGCCAACCGGGCTGCACCACCACCAAAACCCGATCATTCATCAGGTTGGGCTGGGTCGCCTCACACCAAGCGATCGCTTCCTGTTCAATCAATTCACAGAGACGCTGCCGGTGCTGGTTAATTTGCTCACACACCATGGCCAGCTCCAGAGCCCGTCCAGGATCATCCGTGGTCAGCAGCTCAATCACAACCTGGGGATCGGCAATGCGCCCTACGGCATTGATGCGAGGGCCCAGACGGAACCCGATCGCTTCTGGCTTCAGAGCCTTGTCTTCATTGGCCAGGCCCGCCACTTGGATCAAAGCCTGGATGCCCAGGATGCGAGAGCGCGGCAAGAGCTTCAGACCCCGCCGCACCCAGCGCCGATTGACGCCGGTGAGGGGAGCAAGATCGGCAATGGTACCCAAGGTGAACAACTCCAGCAGCGGCGTGGTCAGATCCTTGGTCTGCTGAAGGGCTTGGGCCAGGCAGACGGCAAGAATATAGGCGACACCGACCCCAGCAACACCGCTGTAGGGCGAGGCGATGTCGAGGAGTTTGGGGTTTAGGATGGCGTTGGCTGGGGGGAGCTGGGGAGGAAGGTCGTGGTGGTCGGTGATAATCACCACTAACCCGAGCTCACGGGCATAGGCAATCGGGTCATAGGCCGCGATGCCGTTGTCTACCGTCAAAATAATTCGCACGCCGTCGGCATGAAAGTCTTCAACGATGCGGCGATTGATGCCATAGCCTTCGCTCATGCGGCTGGGAATGGCATAGTCTACCTGAGCGCCGAGGTAACGCAGCGATCGCAGCAGTAGGGCCGTGCTGGTCATGCCGTCGGCATCATAGTCGCCGCAGATGGCAATCTTATGGTGGTGGGCGATCGCCTCTAGCAAAAGTTCTAGGGCGGCGGCCAGGTCAGGAAACTCTTCCAAGGGCGAGGGCAGTTGCAACACCTCGGGGTTCACAAAATGTTGCGCTGCCGCTACAGAGTCGATACCGCGATTGACCAAAACCTGGGCCAGCAGCGGCGGCAAATCTAGCCCTTGGGCAATGTCAGCCACTCGATCAGGCTGGGGTTTGGCAATCCGCCAGCGCTGGTCGGGCAATTGTCCGCGCCGAGTTTTACGAGAGCTGGCCAGGGTATCTTGGCTAAACGCCGGGCGGGGTTGCATAACGTTGAGTACGGAGGATTGTGGCACGATTCGCTTGACCTAGAGAATAGCAACGCAGCATCAAAGAGACAACTACATCGGAGATTTAGGTTAGTTGCAGATGACCCAGGATAGCTGGACAATGGATCCCATGAGCGAATGCCAATGTGGGACTCTCATTTCTCATCCTGGAACACTCTGAACCATCCTGAAACCCTTCGGATACTGATCGATGATTGACCTGAGCGACGGGTATCGGTGCAGCCATCGCTCTATAGTTCATATGTTCTATAGTTGTAGCACAGGGGTGGCGATCGCCTCAAGCGTTTTGGATAGATCGTGTCTGCTACGGTCGGATTAGAGCATCGCCTCGTAGCGCCACCCCCATTCACCACCCTCATTCTGGAGCCGTCAGACGTAAAACAGACCATGACTAAGCGTGTACTAGTATTGGGTGGTCGGGGGCGCATTGGCCAAGCAATTGTGGCGGATTTGCTCACCCATACCGATACGATCATCATGGCGACCGGGCGACAGGGTGCGGTCATGTCCTCGGATCATCCCCAGCGCTTGGCCTATCAACGTCTGGAGCTGAATCAGCAATCGGCGCTCAACCAAGCGATCGCTTCAGTGGATTTGGTGATTCACTGTGCGGGCCCCTTTCACCATCGCGATGGCCGGGTGCTGCAAACCTGCATTCATCACCGGGTGAATTATATCGACATCAGCGATCATCGTGGCTTTACAGAGCGGGCGTTGGCCCAGCATGAGGCGGCGCAGGCGGCGGGGGTAACGGCGATCGTCAATGGGGGCATCTTTCCCGGCATCTCCAACAGTATGGTGCGGCAAGGGATTGAGACCCTAGACCAGGCTGATGCGGTACATCTACGCTATGTGGTAGGTGGATCGGGAGGCGCTGGGCTGACCGTCCTGCGCACTACGTTTTTAGGTCTCCAGCATCCCTTTTTGGCGCGGCTGGATGGAGAATGGCGATCCGTCTTGCCCTACAGCGATCGCCAGATGGTGCGCTTTCCCAAACCCTTTGGCCGCGTAGGCGTCTATTGGTACGACGTCCCAGAAACTCTGACGTTGGCAGAATCCTTTTCCCTGCAAACCCTAACGACCAAATTTGGGTCGGTGCCGGATTTGTATAACTACCTAACCTGGATGACCGCCCACGGCCTGCCCAAGTCTTGGCTGCAACATCCCACCGTCATTGAGTTTTTGACCCAAGTGAGCTACCGCATGACTCAATGGAGCGATCGCTGGAGTGGTGTAGGCGTGGGCATTCATCTGGAGATCCAAGGACAGGTCAATGGACAGCCCGCGTCCTACACCGCCACGCTGACCCATCCGCAAACGGCGATCGCGGCGGCGGCAGGGGTGGGTTGTCTCGCCCAGTATGTGCTGAGCCAGCAACTGCAGCAGCCTGGGGTCTACCCGGTGGAGCGGATTCTCTCAACGCCGGCGTTTGAGCAAGCCATGGCCCAGCGCGATATCCTCATTCAGCGATCGCTGCCGTCAGTCACGCCAGAATCTCCTAAGGATCACTAAATGATGGACAGTCTATCTAACGACCTGATCATCTAGAATCAAAGCTCTGCCGTCGGCACCTGCCCGAAGCCAGTTTGCAGGATCCAGGCGAGGATCTGTTGGGTGAGTCGCAACAGGTTTTGTCGTTGTCGGTGAGTGACAGCGGTTTGGTGCGGATCGAAAAGATGGCTATGGCGATCCACCTGCTGCAGGCGATCGCACAGACTGAGACCCAGCTTGAGCCAGCATATTTCCATGGGACTGGATCGATCGGGGTTGAGATGCCCCTGGGCAAACTTTTCTGCTAGGTGATCCACAACCTCCACCAGCTCATAGAGCAAGGCTTTTTCGGCGGGATCAATCCGTATGGCATCCTCAGCCTGAACATCCCAGCTAGATAATTTAAGGGTGTTCTCATAAAGACCAAAATGGGTCTTGGTATGATGTGGGCGGGTAGGTCTATCTGACGATCGATCCATCTCATCCATCAACCTCCGTAAAGTTTGGCAGCGGGCATAACCATGGTGAATGGGCCAAAGGCGATCGCCCAGTGTCAACGTCTTCTCTGCCGTTGGCATCAAGGGTGAGGTGGGGTATCCAGCCGAGAGGTGATCGATCGCCACGGTAATCCAAGACAACAGGGCGCGATCGCACAAGTGGAGCACGAGCCATCCAGTCTCTGTGTAGCGTAGGGTGACGGCCGATCGCACCTCCACAGGTGGCGGTACAGGGTGCGAGCATCTAAGAGACCATTGCTCTGTAAGATGTTGAGCTAAATCACGGGCAGATCGATGCCCATGGGGGGCATGTTTAAGGGCGATCGCTGAGCCATACACTAGAGATAAAGAGTTTTTCTCTCGCCTAAGGGGAACTTCAAAGCTCGGTTTGAGTCTTGAAGCTTGCCAGAAGCATTCTGGTTCTGTCCTTCGCAGAGCAGCAAAACTCTGGAGATCCTGAAACAAACACTGGGCGATTTGCGATCGCCAAGAGATGGCTGTCCATCGTTCTACAAGTTCCGTCAAATACATCCGTCGAATACATCATCAGAGAGATGCACAATTGAATTTCAGTGTGGGATAAAGAGAGACAGTCCATTTAGCAGCCTGAAATTAGGAGCCCATCAGGTCGTCGTGTCCAGCGCATCCATGGGAGTCATAAGGGTGTCATCCATCCCCTAAGCTTGGTAAGCCATCACTCTAAGTTAGTCACAGACAGCAACGTAATAAAACTACAGCCCCGTGTCCGTAATTTTTTCTACATTGTTTGTATCTGTAACGGTTATGCTAAGTTTACACTCCTCCTCTCCAGTGATCATTCACAGATTTAGAGGAAGAGTTCCATAGGCCCTAAACCTGACTGATTTTCCTTGTTGATGTCTAATGTATTCACTTAGTGTTCCTCGGATTGCGCAACCTGATCTCCCTTCCAACTGCTGATGCGATCGCCCTCTACCGTTAATCAAGTGATCTGGGGTCGAGCGATCGCATTCTGATTGATTCACCTGTGGTCTGCTTGTTTATGCTCTGTGTAAGGTTTTCGTGACGTCGCATCCACAATATTCAGCTATGTTTTCAGCATCCTCCCAGCCAGAGGCCTCTCGCCCATTTTTAACTTGGCAGCGCATTATTGATTGGGCGCAGGAACATTATCGCTGTCGCACCTTTGAAAAAGATGAACGCATTCCCGCGCGTCCAGGGTTACTCTACCTAGTGCAGTGTGGCTCTGTACGGCTTGTTGGTGAAGCGCAGGTCAGTGCAACGGGGCATACGGCGCGATCGCCCCACATTAATTCAGAGGAGGCCTTTTTGGGGTTTGTTGGCGCAGGTCAACCCTTTGAAATTGTGGCCCAGTCGCCGTTTACCCTGCAGAGCTTTGCCCATGTAGACCAAACATCCGTGATTTGGATGTATTGGCATGATCTCGATAACTGGCCCCATTTCCGCCGGGAAGTGCTCGATGCCTTTCGCTATCAACATCAGCGGAAGCTACTCTGGTTGAGCACGTTGGGTCAACGGCGTACCATTGATCGGCTCTTAGGCTTCCTAACCCTACTCATCGAAGAATTTGGTGAACCCTGTGAGGATGGCTATTGCTTACCTTGGGTACTCACCCATGCGCAAATCGGTAGCGCCATTGGTTCTACCAGGGTAACGGTAACTCGACTGATGGGTAAGTTACGCCAGCGGGGATTAATCACAACCTACGGCGATAATTTGCTCTGTATTCCCTCTCAGCCTGAGTCTTAGCCCATATCTGAGTACTCTACAGCGGAACTTTCCCCTGTAGCAGGTCACCATTGTTCCCTTCGACTTCGCTCAGGGAACAATGGCTGGATTTTGGCTGCGACTTCGCTGCTTAGGAGTCACTGGCTGAGTGACGTCGAAACCCAATAATCCCTGGACATTGTTTATCCTGGTCTGATGCCTACCTCCTAGCCAACTAGATTGTCTAGGAGGTTTTAAGCTACGTCCTCAGAACGGCAGCCCCCAGTAATTCATCCGGTCTTGAATCCAGCCATCGGTATACCAGCTAGCGATCGCTTCATTAATCTGTCGTCGTAGGTCATCGTATTGGTTGCCGCGACGGGTGGCGACGGATAGGGAGTCGGCAGACCAGGATGTGGTCAACAGGCGATAGGCGGGATAGGCCTGCACCCATCCGGCTAGAACACTGGTGTCCCCAGCAAAGGTGGCGGCTTGCCCCGTTTCCAGCAGTTCCAAACCTTCTTGGTACGAATCCACGCCGATCAGGGTCGGCTGGGGTAGGTAGGATCGCAGGTTGGCAATGGTGCTCGATTCGTTGAGCACAGCAATGGGCGATCGCCCGGCATCGGCCAGGGTTTGAATGGCCGCATCCTGGGTGACGAAGGCGGTGCCGTCGAGATAGTACGGCGCGCTGAAGCTGACGATGCGCGATCGCGAGTTGGTGCGCGTTAGTCCAGCAATCACCAGATCCACCTCACCCTCTAGGAGCACCGTGAGGCGATCGCGATTTTGAACCGGATAAAACACCACGGCGGTGCGATCGCCCAGCAGTTCCTCAGCCAAGCGATGGGCCACATCAATTTCTAGCCCCACCAGATCCCCTTCTGCATCGCGAAACCCTAGGGGGCGTAGATTGTCTTTCACGCCCACAATCAAATAGCCCCGTTCTTGGATGACAGACAGCTCGGTAGCCAAGGCGGCAGTCGGGAGCAGCGTACCCACACCGCCAAGGGAGAGGGCGATCGCCATCAATGAACTTAGAGTCAGGCTACGCATGAGAGTTAGGGTTTAGCAACGGGCTTCCGCATTGTAGCAATCTAGGAAAAAGACCACATAAAAAAACGCCATCCCCGACACGTGTTCAGGGATGGTTCACAGTCTCTTCTGTAGCCGTGGGCTTAACGACCCTGGGTGGCTACTTCCACAACCTTGGCAAATCCGCTGGGATCTAAAACGGCCATTTGAGCCAACATTTTGCGGTTGAGTTGGATATCTGCTTTCTTAAGCTGACCAATCAACTGGCTATAGCTGATGCCGTGTTGACGCGCTGCGGCGTTGATGCGAGTAATCCACAGACGACGAAAGTCCCGCTTACGGCGGCGGCGATCGCGGTAGGCGTTGCGCAGGGCCTTCATTACCTGTTGGTTAGCCGAGCGGAACAGCTTGGAGTGTGATCCCCGGAAGCCCTTCGCCAATTTTAAGATCTTCTTGCGACGCTTGCGGGCAACGTTCCCGCGCTTAACCCGTACCATAGTTTCAAGTCCTGCGTAACTGTAATAAACGTAAGTTGTCTCTAAACCTATCAGGGGCGATCGCTGCCCTGCTCACGGGATGTAGCCCTCTAGTTCACCATGCCAAGTGTCCGAAACGAGGAACCCTGCCATCTCAGATTAAATGGAGAGCGATCGCCTATCAAGACGCTGCGCTTAGAGGTAGGGCAGCATCATTTCAACGTTTTCAGCATCTCGCTCATTCACCACCACCAGCTTCGAGAGGCGGCTCTTGCGGGTGGGTGACTTGTGCTGAAGAAGGTGATTCTTAAAGGCTTTACGGCGCACAATCTTTCCACTGCCTGTGCGGCGGAAACGTTTAGCGGCGGCTTTACGGCTTTTGAGTTTGGGCATGGTCTTTGTGAATTCTACACAGTCTCTAATAATACCTGCTAACCATCCTGATGCGCAAGAGATTAACAGGACTTCGTCTATGACAACGTCAACTTTCTCAGCCAGATGCCTAGGCGAGGCTTGAAACGCTGATCCCTGCTGGGCTCGCAGCCTGGATCAGATCGCCATGGGACTAGCACTATTTTTTCTTCTTCCGAGATCCCTTCTTGTCTGCCTTGGCTGCACTAACCGGGTCGAGAGGCCCGTTAATCAGCGCGTTCAGACCATACACGTGGCGGCTACCGGCCAGGGGAATGAGGGTGATATCCCGTTCATCCCCGGGCTCAAACCGAACAGCGGTGCCAGCGGGAATATCCAAGCGCATGCCCTTGGTGGCTTCCCGGTCAAACTGCAGGGCGGTGTTCACTTCAAAGAAATGGAAATGGGAGCCGACTTGGATGGGGCGATCGCCGCTGTTTGCTACCGTTACGGTCAGAGTGGGCATCCCCGCATTCAGTTCAATATCGCCGTCGCCTGGAATCAACTCACCGGGGATCATGGTTGATGCGGGAGCGGCAGTTTTTGCTGACTTTTTGGATGTTTTTTTAGCCATGGGGCAAAACCTTAGCGAATCGGATCGTGAACCGTCACCAGCTTGGTGCCATCGGGAAAGGTAGCTTCCACCTGCACCTCATGGATCATCTCGGCAATACCCTCCATCACATCATCGCGGGTGAGCAGGGTGGCACCGTAGCTCATCAAGTCGGCAACGGTGCGACCATCGCGCGCGCCTTCTAGGATGGCTGCAGAAATGAAGGCAATGGCTTCGGGATAATTCAGCTTCAGCCCACGATCCTTGCGCCGTTCGGCCACTAGGGCGGCGGTGAAGATCATCAGCTTGTCTTTTTCTTGGGGAGTCAGTTGCATAGGTGAGGTGAAACCGGCGGGTAGGCAGTGGTTGCAAGAATCATGCCTTAGATGGGGCGCGATCGCAACTACATTGTGTTAAATCGCTATGACGTGAGGTCGGACGACACCGCCACTCGAATAACTTGGGAGAGGGCGCTTTCCACATCGCCGAGCCGGACTTCTGGGGTATTGCTAATCAGGGGGGCCAGAGCCGTGAGCAGCGATCGCAGATGGGGGGTGCTGGCTCCGCTGTCTACATAGACCCGTTCTGCTAAGTTGTTCAGCCGTTTCCAGGTGGTGTATAGCTTGGCAATGGTTTGTTCAAGCTGAGCCGCTTGGTTGACCATATCGGCGGTGGAGCTGAGGCATCCCACCCGCAGAGCTTCCTCCAGCGCCGACTCTAGGTCAAGGGGCGTGGTGGTCAGGGCCTGCACTTCGGTGGCAGATTGCAGATATTTGGCCAGGTAGCGAGCTTCAGCGGTGACCTGTTTGACCGTGTCGAGATCCGGGCTAGCCGCCACTTCTTCCTGGAGGGGGGCTTGGTGAGGGGCAGACAGTTTTTCCAGTTCTCGCACCAGGGGAGCGACATAGCGCGTGGGCAGGCTATTGTCGGCGGCCTTTTGCCGAATTTCTGCCGGTAGCAGTTCGGAACTCATGGCCGTCCAGTCATCGGAGAGATGCCGCACTTCCCGGCGGGTAATGTGGTCACCGCGCCGCGCCGCTTCACCCACCATCTGCTGCACTTCTGGGGCAGATTGAGCCGTTTCCACAAAGGCCCGCTTGCTGAATTGGTTCACATGCTCGGCTTCTAAAAAGCCGCCATCAATCAACGTATCAGCGCTATCGGCAACTTCAATCCAAGAATAGGCCTGGCTTTTGCTAATGTCCCGTTCCTTGAGCCAGTTGAGAAACCCCGTGCCCCGACCGTCCCCCGATCGCTTTTCCCGATCGCGCACCGTGCGAAGAATGCGCCCGCGCCAGATATCCGTTTGTAGATCAAAGCGATCGCAAATCTGCCAAGCTTGGGAGACGGTATGTTCAAACTCACTGTCCGACACCTGCTCATCGTGGGGATCAGGGAGATGAAAGCCCAGCTCGACGGCGGTATCCGAGGCGGTGGGAAGGGCGGAGGACATGGGAACGGATTGAACCATAGCTGTGCTTAGAGATAGGGTGATCAAAGTCGATAGCCGGATCATTATGCCACGATCTTCCAAATCTCAACGGCGGGATCTGAGGGCATATCAAGGGGAGCGATCGCGTCGTGATCAGATGACTCCACCTCTCGAACTGTGGCACACTAGGCTAGTTAGCCCTAGGCAGAGCGGTTAGAGGTGTCGTCCCAACCTGCTTGTCTAGTTTGGTCTACGTCAACCTCGCTCACATGCCTCAGCGCCTACGATTTTCATGGTTAGAATTTCCTCGTCCAATGGTGCCAGTTCCTCGTCAGCGATCGCGTCTCGCTTCCGACGCGCCGTCCAAGCGGGGGAGTTTCTTATTACCGCTGAGGTGATGCCGCCTAAAGGGGGCGATGCTAGCCGCATGATTGCCATGGCATCGGGGCTCAAAAACCGGGTTCATGCCGTGAATGTCACGGATGGCAGCCGAGCCGTTTTGCGCATGTCGTCCCTAGTGGCCTCGGCGCTGCTGCACCAACAGGGAATTGAGCCGATTTATCAAGTCGCCTGTCGCGATCGCAATCAAATTGCCCTACAAGCCGATCTGATGGGAGCCCAAGCCCTAGGTCTGCAAAACGTCCTGGCCCTCACGGGTGATCCCATCAAAGCCGGCGATCATCCCCAGGCCAAAGCCGTCTTTGATTTAGAATCCGTACGCTTGTTGAAGCTGATTGATCAACTAAACCAAGGACTAGATGCCAATGAGAAATCCTTGCCGGATGGTGCCACCCATCTGTTTGCCGGGGCGGCGGTGGATCCCCAAAGCGGCAGTTGGTCTGGTCTGCAACGCCGATTTGAGCGCAAGCTAGCGGCTGGGGCCCAGTTTTTTCAAAGCCAGTTGATTTCCGACTTCGATCGCCTCGAAAAATTCATGGATCACATCGCGGCGGGCAGCCAAAAACCGGTGCTAGCCGGCATCTTTTTGCTGAAGTCGGCTAAGAACGCAGAGTTCATCAACCGCAATGTACCCGGCGTACATATTCCCCAGCATTTGATCGATCGCCTGGCCCAAGCCAACCATCCCCTCCAAGAAGGGATGCGCATTGCGGCGGAACAGGTGCAACTGGCCCGCCAGCTTTGTCAAGGCGTTCACATGATGGCGATTAAGCGCGAAGATCTGATTCCCGAGATTCTCGATCTAGCCGGCATTGCCCCGGTGAGCGATTTAGGGAGTAGTGACTTGGGAAGTGACTTGGGGAGCGATCGCCCCTGCATTCAGGCTCCCGCTCCCTAATCTTGATTATCCCTGCCATCTAATCGGCAGATTTCTGGGACGAGGCCTTCTTCGACGTCGTAGAACGGCGGCTAGTAGTTTTCTTGGCCGTCGAGGTTTTGCTACTAGACGTCTTGCTACTCTTCGTCGTTTTGCTGCCTTTAGCCGTTGAGGATTTGGTGGTTTTGCTGGTCGATCGCTTGGTTTTGCTCTTGCTGCCCTCCTTCTCGGTCAGCAATCCTACAGCCTGTTCCATGGTCACCGACTCAACCGTACCGCCCTCTGGCAGAGACACATTGGTCTTGCCGTGCTTGATGTAGGGCCCATAGGGGCCGTCGTAGATATTCACCGGTTCCTGATCCCCTGGGTGCGCTCCCAGCTCCCGTAGGGGTTTGGCGGCTCCCTTACGACTGCCTCGCCCACGCTTGGGTTCTGCCAAAAGCTCCAGAGCCCGCTCTAGGGTAATGGTCAGGACATCATCTTCTTTCTTGAGCGATCGATAGTCTTTGCCATCTTTACCCTGGTCATGCACCACATAGGGGCCAAACCGGCCTAAGCTCGCCTTGATCTTCGCGCCGGTATCGGGATGGACACCGAGGAGTCGGGGTAGAGCCAGCAGTCCCGTAGCCATTTCTAGGGTCACCGCTTCAATGGAGACACCTTTGGGTAGCGAAGCACGCTTGGGCTTAGGATTCTCCTCCGTCGCCTCCCCAAGCTGCACGTAGGGGCCGTAGGGGCCAATTAATAGATAGATGGGCTCCCCCGTTTCTGGATCAAAGCCTACCTTATCAGGGCCTTCCGTCTTTTGCCGCAGCAGCAGCTCAACCTGATCCGGATCGAGATCGGCAGGGGTGAGATCTTGGGGAATCGATGCCTTCACCGGGCCATCCTCGTGATCGACTTCGATATAAGCGCCGTATCGACCAATGCGGATCTTGGCATCCAGCCCTTCTAGGGTAATGGAGCGGGCTTCGGTGGGATCAATTTGGTCTTCCTGTTGTTTCACCTGGGTCGCCAAACCCGTCGCGCCTCGATAGAACGAGTCTAGGTAGGGCAACCAACTGGCCGTGCCGGTGGAAATATCATCCAGGGTCTGCTCCATCCGAGCGGTGAAGCCCGTATCGACCAGATCGGGAAAATACTGCTCTAGCAAGGTGGTCACGGCGAAGGCGGTGAACGTGGGGGTGAGGCTATTGGTTTGCATCTGGGCATAGCCCCGGTCGATGATCGTACCGATGATGCTGGCGTAGGTGCTAGGACGACCAATGCCTTCACTTTCAAGCATTTTCACCAGCGATGCTTCGGTGTAGCGGGCGGGGGGCTGGGTTTCATGACCGATCGCTTCTAGATCAGAGCAATCCAAGGGATCCCCAGCCTGGAGGTTGGGCAAAATCACCTCTTGGTTTTCGATGGCGGCATCGGGATCATCGGAGCCTTCCACATAGGCGCGGAAGAAGCCAGGGAAGTCAATCCGCTTGCCGGTGGCCTTAAACTCAGCGTTATCGGCTTCAATCATCACCGTGATGTGGGTTTGGCGGGCCTCTGCCATTTGGGTGGCAACGGTGCGCTTCCAGATCAGGTCATAGAGCCGCAGTTCCCGATCGCGCAGACCCGTTTCCTGGGGAGTGCGGAAGGTGCTGCCCGAGGGACGAATGGCTTCGTGGGCTTCTTGGGCTCCCTTGCTCTTGGTGTCATATTGCCGAGGCTTGGGGCTGAGGTAGTTGCTGCCGTATAAATCTTCGACACAGGTGCGGGCGGCGGCGATCGCCTGTTGGGATAAATGCACCGAGTCGGTTCGCATGTAGGTGATATAGCCCTGCTCGTAGAGACTTTGGGCAGTGCGCATCGTGTCCCGAGCGGAGAGCCGCAGCTTACGGTTAGCTTCCTGCTGCAGGGTTGAGGTAGTGAAGGGGGGCGATGGACGGCGGGTAGATGCACGCTCGTCTAAACCTGAAACTGTCCAAGGCACGGATTCTAAGCGAGCCTGCAAATCCCGCGCTTCCGGTTCGCCCAGCAGTAGCACATTCCGCCCAGCCGCTACTTGTCCCGTGGCTTCGTCAAAGTCACTGCCATTGGCCAGCCGCTGGCCGTTGAGGGTGACCATCTTGGCTTCAAAGGGCGTCTCATGGCGCAGCAGCGTGGCTTTAAGATCCCAGTAGCTACCCCTGCGGAAGGCCCGACGCTCCCGCTCTCGGCGCACCAAAAGCCGCACCGCTACCGACTGCACCCGCCCAGCCGACAGACCCCAAGCAATTTTTTTCCAGAGCAAGGGTGAGAGGGTGTAGCCCACTAAGCGATCGAGAATACGGCGAGTTTCTTGAGCATGAACCAAGTCTTCGTTCACATCTCGGCAGTTGGCGATCGCATCCTGAATCGCCTCTTCAGTAATCTCGTGAAACACCATGCGCTTGGTTGGCACTTTGGGCTTCAAGACTTGGAGTAGGTGCCAGCTAATGCTCTCCCCTTCCCGATCTTCGTCAGTGGCTAGCACCAGCTCATCCGCCTGCTTCAAGGCCTCTTTGAGGGTGGAAACAATTTTTTTCTTGTCCTTGGGAATGACATAGAGCGGCTCAAAGTTGGCATCAACGTTAACGCCTAGCTTGGCCCAGTCTTCCTTCTTCACGTTAGCCGGAATTTCACTGGCCGACTGAGGCAAATCACGAACATGCCCCATGGATGCCTCGACCCGATAGCCCGCAGGGAGGTAGTTGCGAATAGTCCGTGCTTTGGTTGGAGATTCGACGATGACGAGAGTTGACATGAGCCTTAAATAGGATTCAGTGGATGAGTGGATCTAACCAAGACTAGACAGCCTTGAGCGTGAATGAGAGACGGGTTGATGAGCCTAGACTCTCTCGTGAGTTGTCCGTCCCGCGGTCCGTCCCGTAAGTTTCTGTCCCGTGAGTTGTCCGTGCTTCATGGTAAGACCCAGGGTTGTCCCATCCCCCAAACGCTGGGCCAGCGAGTCCGAATGTGCCGATCCAATTTTGCCTGCATGACTTGCCCTCGAATCTGCCTATGACTGCCGTCTCGTATGCCATGAGATGGTTTACAGGTGTGAACCTTACAGCCTAGGTTTTCACTGTCCGTCCTTCTAATCAGCTTGCTATACTATCCCGTCCTAGCATGAGAATGGAACAATATCCAATGAGCTGTTAGATCTCTACTTATAACTGATGTCGGCAGAAATACAAGGAAAAATTGCGATCGCTTCCCCTCAATCCGGTTAGTTTGCAGAGTATGATGCACAATGGGAAGGGTTCGTAAGGCTAGGGAATTCACTCCCATCGCATAAGTCCAATCGCACAATTTAAGATATGGTGTGAAAGGAAATCGTCCTCTTAAACATTTATCCTAAGCATTTCCCTATCCTTACACTAAGCATTTCCCTATCCTTACACGATCTGTTCACGATTTCTGTCCGCCACTACTGACTCTTAAAGCGCTCAAGCTCTTATGGACGTTGCTAACTTAGCCGCACAACTTAACGCTCAAGTCATTTTGCCAGAGGGTATCGTCATCGCTACCCTGCTCATCATCTTGGTAGGAGACCTCATTGTTGGCCGTACATCCTCCGCCCAATGGTCACCCTACGTAGCCGTGACGGGCCTGCTCGGAGCGGTCGTTGTCCTTGCTTTGCAGTGGGATCTTGACAACCCCATTTCCTTCCTGGGCGCGTTTAACAGCGATGCGCTAAGCACCGTACTGCGAGGGATTATTGCCCTTTCAACCGCCTTCACGATTTTGATTTCAATTCGGTACGTGGTGCAGGCTGGAACAGCCCTTGCGGAGTTCATCGTTATTCTGATGACAGCTACCGTAGGCGGCATGTTTCTCTGCGGTGCCGATGAACTGGTGATGGTATTTGTGTCCTTGGAAACCCTGAGTATTTCCTCATACCTGTTGACCGGATACATGAAGCGCGATCCTCGCTCCAATGAAGCCGCGCTGAAGTATCTCTTGATTGGTGCGGCTAGTTCGGCCATCTTCCTCTACGGTGTGTCTCTGCTCTACGGCTTGTCTGGGGGAGAAACTCGCCTCTCAGCCATCACCGCCAGCATCGTTAGCGGTAATGCTCAAGACTCAATTGGTTTATTGATTGCCCTAGTCTTTGTGATCGCTGGCATTGCCTTCAAAATTGCCGCTGTGCCCTTCCACCAATGGACGCCGGATGTTTATGAAGGCTCCCCCACCCCAGTGGTGGCGTTTTTGTCCGTAGGCTCCAAGGCTGCCGGTTTTGCCCTAGCCATTCGCCTGTTAGTGACGGCCTTTCCGTTGGTGGCTGAGCAATGGCAGTTTGTGCTCACAGCCCTGGCCATCCTCAGCATGGTGTTGGGGAACGTGGTGGCGCTTGCCCAAACCAGCATGAAGCGCCTATTAGCCTATTCGTCGATTGGACAAGCTGGGTTTGTGATGATTGGGCTGATTGTGGGCACCGATGCAGGCTATTCCAGCATGGTGTTCTACCTGATGGTCTACCTGTTTATGAACCTAGGCGGGTTTGCCTGCGTGATTCTCTTCACCCTGCGTACCGGCACCGATGAAATCACGGAATATAGCGGTTTGTACCAAAAAGATCCGCTGTTGACCCTGTGCCTCAGCGTCTGTCTCCTATCCCTCGGGGGAATTCCACCCTTAGCAGGCTTCTTTGGGAAGCTCTATCTCTTTTGGGCTGGCTGGCAAGCCGAGGCCTACACCCTGGTGTTGGTGGGTCTGTTGACCAGCGTCATCTCCATTTACTACTACATCCGTGTCGTCAAGATGATGGTGGTGAAAGAGCCTCAGGAAATGTCCGATGCGGTGAAGAACTACCCAGAGGGCATGTGGAACCTCTTCGGGATGCGCCCCTTGCAGGTGAGCTTGGTCTTGGCTCTGATAGCCACCTCCCTGGCTGGCGTCTTATCGAATCCGCTGTTTACCTTAGCCAACGACTCGGTTCTGCGCACGCCCTTGCTCCACCCGCCAGTGGTGACTCAGGCGGAACCAGCGCTCCCAGTGGCCCATTCTGATACGACGGCTGCGGATCTCAGCTAGCGGTCTGTATATCCGTTCTTCACTAGACCTTATCGGTCATGAGTTGCGCGACATAAAAATAGATGTGGCAACCATAATATCGATCGGTTTCGGGTTAAGACTTGATTGCTTTTCCTCATTCCGATTCGGTCTACTACTCGTTGCCCTGAATAATCTGCTTCACGGTAGTCAGGGCTTCGAGGCTAATAAATCCGCGACGATGCCCTTTATGGTTGGACATACCTAGGGCGATGGGCAGGTTGAACTTGGGGTTCCGATAAAATCGGGATGATGCGTTGATATACACCGTGGCACTGGCCATCTGCGAGGCAAACAGGCGACTTTCCTGATAAGACTCGGTGGCCAGACAGTCGGCATGGCCGCTACTGTAGCGGTTCATCCAAGCGATCGCATCGTCCAAATCTCTCACCCACTTAAAGGCAATGGTGCGGTTGAGGTAGGGCTGCCGCCATTCTGTGGGCGCTACGGGGCTCAGCTCAGGAAATTCCTTGGCTAACTCTTCATCACCCTTAAGCTCATACCCCTTTTCCAGCAAGCTACCCCACAGCAGCGACAGGGACGAGGGCAGGTGATTGCGGTGGATCAAAACTTTTTCGATAGCATTGACGGGATCTGGCTCGCTGGCATGGCTATCCAAAATCATCCAGCGGACGAGGTCGATGCCGGCCGAGGGCGACCAGTAGAGGTAGCAGTTGCCGATCGCTGTTTTGAGGACAGGGGCTGTGGCTTGGCGCATCACTTGGTGGACTAGACTAGCCCGACCGTAGGGAATCACCAAATTCACGGCGCGATCGCAGGTGACCAGCTCGTGGGTGAGATCGCCACAGTCTGACGGCAGGGCTTCGAGGCTGCTGGTGGGCAGTCCAACCTGCTCTAGGGCCGCTTGCAGAATGCTGGCAAACATGTGGTTAGACTGGCTGGCCTCACTGCCTCCCTTGAGGATGAGGCTATTGGCCGTGCGCACACACATCCCCGCCGCGATCGCCCCCAGTTCTGGAAATGCTTCGTAGACGAGCGCGACGACTCCCAAGGGCATCAGTTGACAATAGGTTTGCCCTTGAGCCACTGCGTAGGGCGGATTTTGCACCTGCTGGAGCGGATCGGGCAAGTCGCTAAGCCGCTGCAAAATAGCGATCGCCGTTTGCAACCGTTCGGGCGTTAACTTCAGCCAGTCTAGAATCAGCTCGGGTACAGCCATCTCCCGACTCGCTTCTAGGTCGAGGGTATTGGCTTCGAGGAGATCATCTTTGTAGGTTTTGATTCCCTTGGCCATCGCCTGCAGAGCACGACTGCGATCGCTGCCGCTGAATTTCAGCAGCTCAAGCGAAGCCTCGTGGGCCCGTTGGGTAATGACTGGAATCAGATCAGGTGAAGAAATAGAGGAATATGCTGCCATGAACTACTGTCGATAGGCCGTCCAGAGCATCAACACTAGCATCACAATGACTAGTGCAGCAATAATGCGAAATGCAACGTCAGAACTCAAGATGGACTGCAAGATAGTGATGAGGAGCAGAAACGCCAACCCCAGCAAAATGATGACCATGAGGGCAGGCAAATAGCCCCGTGCCAAGGATGGATGCACCATGCTCCACTGTCGTCCTGTCCAGCGCCAGACTTTCTTATAGGGGTAGTGGGAGGACAACTGCTCTAGAGCGTAGCCATTTTCTTGCACAACAAAAATTTGCTGGCAGCGATCGCACCCAAATGCCTCAGTGAGCGTAATCGGCTTCAGTTGACCATGACGGCGGCACGGACAGGGATACTCAGCACTTAAATCAATCTTGTGAGGTTTTTGTGGTTGCACAAGTAACCCTAGCGGTGAAAAAGGTTGAATAGCTTAGCGCGATCAGGGTTGCACCACCCTTGCCTGGATCGATAGAAGGAGGAGCATTCGGCTACTAACGCCAGCACTTACTCAGCCGGTCGGTGCTCTCGATGGTTGTGACCATGGCGATCGCTTAAGTTTGACGTATTTTAGCGCGTTTGCAGAAATGGGACTGGCTATGGCTGAACCAAACTCATCGCTAACCATCATGCTGTCTGCTTTGCGGTTAGGGCGATGATGACTGAGGGCAAGAACTTAGACAAAAACGGGTTCCCATGGCGTGGGAAAAGCCGCCGTTAGTACACCTATTAGTTACACCTAAACGATGGCAGCAACCGCCTAGATTCTTAGCCGTGCAAATCAATAACCTGTAGCGTAGCAAACCCTCAAAAATTGTCAAGGTGACGGCAGGACAGTGTCATACTCCAGAATTCCAGAAGAATTTTGAGGACTTAGGTTATTTGACTATCTTAAGCGGGTAACGCGATTCGAACGCGCGACATTCACCTTGGCAAGGTGACGCTCTACCACTGAGCTATACCCGCAATTTCTTGTGCTTTATTAATGTGCCAGAAATTTCAGACTCTGTCAACCCGTTGGGGCTGAAATTTTGAGCTAACTCCGTCATGGTTCCCAGCGCTCACCCTTGGGGGTTCCGTGCGGGTCTGCCATGAGGTTACGCTGCGTCCCTAGGCGTCTAAATTGCCAGGCTCAGCGATCGCTCGGGAAACATTGGGTAGCGGGGAGGGATTACCTGCCAACTGCCCCTGGGCGCTTCCTGTGGGGGCTCGCCGAAGCTGGCGCATCAAGCTGGCCATTTCAATCGCGCTCATGGCATAGTTCCAGCCTAGATTGCTCTTGATGCCAGCTCGCTCTAAGGCCTGCTGCATATTATCGGTGGTGAGGATGCCAAAGGAAATGGGCACCCCGGTTTGAAAAGCAGCAGCAGCGACGCCCTTCGAGACCTCAGAAGCTACGTAATCAAAATGAGGTGTTTGCCCCCGAATCACGGCTCCTAGGCAAATAATGGCATCATAACGACGGCTGAGGGCAAGCTGGTGCGCAACCACCGGTATTTCAAAACATCCAGGCACCCAGGCATAGTCAACCTGAATGCCTGATGGATTGGGATCAATTCCATGACGCTTCAGGCAGTCTTGACATCCCTCCAACAACTTACCCGTAACTAAGTCGTTGAAGCGGCCAATCACGATTGCTAGGCGCAAATCCTGAGTTTGGGTAAAACTGCCCTCAAAAACTGTCATTATTTATAACGTTTTGTAACATCAAAAGATTGGCTCGACGCTGAAACCTGGGACTATTAAACTACCAAGTAATTTAAGACTCCCACCAAAATAACCAGAGCAACCCAAACGCCAGATCCTAGAAACAGAAGCCGTCTAGATTGATCCCAGTTTTGCGGTGACGCATAGGCCACGGGTACTCCGATCACCATGATGAACGAGAGTGCAACTAGCGCAAACAAAAATAGGTTGAAAACAATTGTCATTCCCTTGGTTCTCCCACTAGATCGTGAAGACTACTGCAAACAATACGAGAGACTCAGCCAGCGCTTTGGAACGTCGGGAAACCCGAGCTTGCCCCATGGTCGATACCTGTCTGGGTCATTGAGGGCGATCGCTGCACAAACGCCTGTGCGTTGAACACCCCCAGTAGTTAAGCTATCAGAAATTGCCCCTCTCTCTGCACTTAATATTCTAGGATTTTCAGAACCCGCGGTGTACTGAGCTGTTGATGTTGGCCAGGTTCCCAACCAATCTAGGGCAACCATCCCCTCTCGATCGCTGCCGTTTGGCGCTTAAATGGTGGGAGGAGGAAAGCTCCACCCATGGTTTGGGCTCCTCTCAATCTGCTGGTTGCTCTAAAGAATAGCGTTATGGACTACGAGACCGCCCACCACATTTTGCTCACCCAAGGCCAGGTTCCAGCGGCGGATCCCAATCAATTTTTGATGCGGCTGCAGACGGGGCGTCCACCGGTGCCGGGGCAGGTGACGACCATTTTGCTGGCGCTGAAGGTGATCTTTGAAGAATTGCGAGAGGTGCCCACCCTCGATCGCGATCTGGCTAACGCGCTATACCAACTAGCCGGGGACAGTCGCCGTTGGTATGACCAAGGACGACAGCAGGGACTAGACTGGCCGCCGCTCTTGGATGAGGACTTACAGCGGATTGCGATCGCTGTTCGCAGTATCTTTGCCGATACGTGGCACAATGCTTGAGCCTGGATCTGCCGTCAGTCTGTCCTCTAGTCGCCTAATCTATGAGCCGAGATTTGTTTGCCCAAGCGGCGATCGCCCAAGTTCCCAAGCTGTTGACCCTGATGGATCGCAATCGTCATAGCCCTACCTATGGATGTGGCGATCGCAACTTTTGGCATTACAAAATCATCGACTTTCCCAGCGGCATGGCCCAGGAGTTTGTTTGGCCCTTGGCGCTGGCCTACCAAACCGACTGTCCCAACAATCCTTTCCATCGCCAGGCGGCGCTGCGAGACTGGGTAGCAGCCGGCATCCGCTACGCCGCCCGCAGTGCCCACCCAGACGGCTCCTGTGACGATTACTTTCCCTTCGAACGGGCCAGCGGTGCCGCCGCTTTTTCCCTGCTGGCCTGCTTAGAAAGCTACGAGATCATCGGCATGGATGACCCAGCGGTGCAGCGGTTTTTTGCCCGCCGGGCAGATTGGCTGGCCGATCACCAGGAAAGTGGGCGGCTATCCAACCATCAGGCGTTGATTGCCTTGGGGTTGGAGCGTTTGTCTGCTCAGCTCCACAGCCATCAATGGGATCGGGCTAAGGCGCTGCGCCTAGAACAGGTGCTGGATTGGCAAGACTCGGAGGGCTGGTTTCAGGAATATGAAGGCTGCGATCCGGGCTATCACACGCTCACCATCTCCTGCCTGGCGCGTCTGTATGACCTGCGCCCCGATCCACGCATCCAGGAAGCGATCGCCAAGGCGGTGGAGCTGGCCAGCTATTTCGTCCATCCCGATGGTTCCTACGGCGGTGAATACACCAGTCGCAATACCTACAACTTTTTTCCCCATGGCTTCGAGCTGGTGGGGCGCTGGCTGCCCCAAGCACTGACCATCAACGATCGCTTCCTGACTGGTCTGTCCCAAAATCTCGGCCCCTGCTACGCCGACGACCATATCATTGGTCACCATGCTTGGAATTACCTTCTGGCCTGGCAAGACTTTCAGCCCCGTGGGGATGACACAGCTCCCTCGGTCATACCAGAGCGCGATCGCATCTGGCTGCCCCATGCCCGTCTTTTAATCGATCGCCGCCAGGATACGGAGCTGTACCTGGCACTGAACAAGGGTGGAGTGTTTAAGCTCTTTCGCGATCGCCAGCTTGTGGTGTCCGACACGCAATTCTCCGTTCAGGTGCGGGTGGGCAAATCGGTTAAAACAGCGGTGGCCCATTTGGTGGGAGACTATCGTGTGGAGCAGAGTGAGAACGCGATTACGATTCGGGGTGCCTTGGGCTGGGCAAAGCAAACGCAGATGACCCCTCTGAACCTTTTGATCCTGCGCATCGTCATGCTAACCGTGGGACGTTTCTTCCCCGATTTGATTCGTCGCCTGCTGCAGCGGGTGTTGATTGTGGGCAAAGCTCCAGCTCCCTTCCAGTTTGTGCGGCACTTGACCTGGGACGATGGACAATGGCAGGTGACAGACGAACTCCACGCCCAGAGCTGGGATACGGTACAGGCGGTGGCGATCGGCGGCGATCAAACGTCAATTTACGTGGTCATGAGTCGCACCTTTCAGGCTGGTCAGCTTCAACCTTGGCTAGACCTAACCCCGCAGGTGCGCACCCTGGGGGCAGGGGAACCCCTCGTACTGAAGCGACGCTTGTAGGAGTGTGGAGTGTGACAGCTCTAGCCCAGAAAAGCCGTGTATCTACCGTACCCAGGGGCACAAATTCAGCCTATAAAGATTGGGTACTTATCTATGGTTAGTCCAGTGTTTAGGATGCATGGCATGAACATAGCCTTCAGACAATTACGGCGGGTAGGTTCATGGTGCCATACTGCTTGTCCAAGATGCTGGTAGATGGCTATGGATGCAGCGTTTTTGACTCAACTTCATGCCTATTGCCAAGATGATGATGCATTTGCTGAACTCCAGCGGATTTTGGCAACCTCTGGCCCCGCAGTGCCCGCGCTGCTGCCGATGGGGCAACAGTCGATTCTCTTTCGCGTGATCACGAAGATTCGCGAATCTCTAGATTTAGCAACTATTTTTCAGACCACCGCCACGGAAGTTCGGCAAACCCTCAACGCCGATCGGGTTGGTGTGTTTCGCTTCCATCCCAACTCAGGCTGGGATGATGGGGTCTTTGTGTCGGAAGATGTCGTGCCTCCCTATCGATCGGCGATCGCTGCCAAGGTGCATGATCACTGCTTTGGTGAAAGCTATGCCAAGCGCTACCAAAAGGGCAAGGTCTACGCCATCGATGATATTTATGCAGCCCATCTCAGCCCTTGCCACATCAGCATTTTGGAACAGTTCCAAGTGCAGGCTAACTTGGTGGTGCCGCTGCTGCAGGGCCAGTATCTTTGGGGACTCCTCTGCATTCACCAATGCGCTCGCCCGCGTCTATGGCGTCCGGCGGAAATTCACTTTGCCCAGCAGGTGGCGACCCACCTGAGTGTAGCCATTCGGCAGGCAGAACTTTTGGAAACAACTCGGCAACAGGCAGATCAACTAGCCGAGATGCTGCAAGACTTGCGCCATAGCCAAACCCAGTTAATTCAGCATGAAAAAATGTCCAGCCTGGGGCAGCTTGTGGCGGGGGTGGCCCATGAAATCAACAATCCCGTGAATTTTATTTACGGCAACCTATCGCATACGCAGCAGTATGCCCAAGACTTGATCAAGCTGATTGATCTCTACCAGCAGATCTACCCCGATCCACCGCAGTCTATCCACGATCGCATTGAGGATATTGATCTAGACTTTCTGCAAATTGACATCCTATCAACCCTGAAATCAATGCAGGTGGGAGCCGATCGCATTCGGCAAATTGTCCTATCCCTTCGCAACTTTTCTCGGTTGGATGAAGCCGATATGAAACGGGCGAATGTCCACGAAGGTCTTGATAGCACCCTGCTCATCCTGCATCATCAACTCAAGGCCACCACTCACCATCCTGCCATTCAGGTAGTCCGCGACTATGGAGACTTACCGCAGGTGGAATGTTTACCGGGACAGCTCAACCAGGTGTTTATGAACATCTTGAGCAATGCCATTGATGCGCTGCGAAGCACAGGAACGCTAGACCAACCCTGCATCAACGTTCGCACCTTTTGCACAGAAGCGATCGCCCCCCAGTCGCCAGCAATTACCATTGCGATCGCCGACAATGGCCCAGGCATTCCTGCCGACATCCAGCCTCGACTGTTTGATCCCTTTTTCACCACCAAGCCCATTGGTGAAGGCACGGGTTTAGGCTTGGCCATCAGCTATAGAATTGTCACGGAAAACCATCACGGCACAATTCGCTGCATCTCGCACCCTAGTCAGGGCTGCGAATTTCAAATTACCATTCCCGTAACCCAAGGGGCGATCGCCCCTGATTAGCCTGCTCTTGGGACGTTTAGAATGGGGAACATCCCGTTTGCTTGTGTGCCCTTGAAACCCCATTATCAAATTCCTATCCAAGACTGTGGCGAACCGCTGGTGCCGCTGCCCGCCGATGAATTTGCCTTCCAGCACCCCCATGCCTATGTGAACTTAGGGGCACCCTATGGCGATCGCTCTCCCTTTTTTGTGCGACAGGGAGTCCTCGACCGTCTGCGCACCGCCCAAGCCCAGTTATCCATCCACCATGGCGACTGGCGGATTTTGATCTTCGACGCCTACCGACCCATTGCTGTTCAGCAGTTTATGGTGGACTATACCCTAGCGGAACTGTTGGACAAACGCCAGCTTGAGGGCGATCGCTTGACGCCAGACCAGCGGCAGCACCTCCTGGATGAGGTCTATCAATTTTGGGCTCCACCCAGCGCTGACCCGGCCACGCCACCGCCCCACAGCACCGGGGCAGCGGTGGATATTACCCTAGTGGATGGCCACGGTCAGCCCATTGACATGGGATCCCCCATCGATGAAATGTCGCCCCGCTCCTATCCCGACCATTACCAAGCCGCGATCGCCACCCATCCCCAAGCAGCGCAATTCCACGCCCATCGGCTGCTGCTACGACAGGTGATGACCACAGCTGGATTTTGCCAACATCCCCAGGAATGGTGGCATTTTTCCTGGGGCGATCAGCGTTGGGTTTGGCAAGAGACGGTTCAACCCGCGATCGCCCGCTATGGAGGGCTTTAGGTCTGGGAAGCTGGGGTATGCCCAAGGAAAGCCGCAGGTCTAAGATGCACTGCAGTAGGTATTCACCTCATTCACAAGATCTGTTTCTTGCCCCGTCGCCGTTTGCAGATCGGTGACAGCCTGCTGGGCGGCCTCGTTATCCAAGGCACCCACGGCGGTATAAATAGCACGACTAGCGCGGCTAGTTTCCTCGTACATAGCCACAAACCGCTGCTGATAGTCTTGCAGTTGCTCATCGGCAAACTCTAGGCCCTGCATATCAGCGACCGCCTGATCGGCCGTATCTGCAATGGTATTTAATGCCTCCGGATCATCCGCACTGGCTGCAGTGGTGACCTCTTGCACAGCCGTGACCGCACTATTAGCGACTTCAATCAGACGATTGCACTGGGCAACCTTACTTTCACCGCAGGCAGCCAGGGTGAGGCCCAGAAGGGCGATCGCAGACATAGAGGCTCTATAGCACAATGACATGGGTTTATGTCCCCCTAGGGTGTAATGGTTAGAACGAATGCAGACATGTGAATGGAACAACCGAGTACATCGCATTGCTGCGGGTATCCATGATTGCAGGGCATGGTTGAACGATTGAGGAAGCGTATCCCACCGTACCACCGTCACCGTTGGGCTGTTGTCCCCATGATGGGTGAGGGAGATGAGGGGATGGTTGTCAACCTCATCGGCTGACATGCTAGACCCTCCATCGATCTTGCCAAGACAGCTTGCGCACATCCTTGCCAAGATAGTACGACATTCCTGGATGGCTTGTAGCTTTCTATTTTTAGCTGGTGATCTAGAAAGAGAGTCTGGTTACAGGATCTAATAGGACGAGGATAGCGTCTATCTCCTCGACGTTATCTATCACTACGACATGTTGATGGGGACACTGCATAGGCTTGAGTGTAGGCGTCGGGGGTATTGAGATCATGGTGAACCAGGGCAGAGGGCCACTCTAGGCGATGGATCTGAGGGTAGACCTGCTGCACCACAGCCCGTAGACCGAGGGTTTCATCTCGAATCTGCTGGAGACGGGGCAGGAGAGTGGCTGAGAATAGGAGGGGGTGGCCAAGTTTACCCTGGTGTACAGGGGCGGTAATGGGTGCAGCATGGCGTTTGTTGGCGTTGATGAGGGCAAGGTACAGGTCGGCGGGGCGAGGTTGGTCGATGGCGCAGAGAAACAGGGCAGTGACTGGGGTAGGAAGGTAAGCAAGACCAGTAAGAATAGAGCTTACCTTACCTTGTTCAGGATTAGGATTAATCACGACCTGGGTATTGGGAGCACAGTCTACTTGGCGGTGAGCGTTGTGGGGGCTCAGCACTACGATGGACGTGAGACCGGCCTGGCGTATCTGTTCAGTTTGGTAGGTAAGGAGAGAGGGGCGATCGCCCCATGGGAGGGTGGTCTTACAGCGGCCCATACGGCGGGAGGCACCGGCGGCGAGGAGGATGGCGGCGTAGGTCATGGGGTGGAAGAGTGGCGACGAACTTGGATGAGCTGGGCACCGATGCTGACGGCGATTTCATCGGGGGTGAGTGCGCCGATATCGAGACCGATGGGGGCATGGATCGACGAGAGGCGATCGCCCTCTACGCCATCCTGTGCCAACTGTTGAAAGACCCGATGGATCCGCGCCCGACTGCCAATCATGCCGATATAGCGGGGGGTGGGTGCTTGGAGCAGCGATCGCAGGGCTGTGAGGTCGTGGTGATAGCTGCGGGTGACTAGGGCGATGTAGCTAGTGGGGGGCAGGGCGGGGAGGGCTTCGTAACCGGTGACTCCGGGGGGCAGAGTCTGAAGCAAGTCCAAGCGATCGTCCTGGAGCCAGACTTGGAAGTCAATCATCTGGGCTAGACGAGCAAGGGCAAGACCCACATGCCCAGCTCCCACAATCAGCAGGGTGGGGCTGGGGTGCAGAACATGGAAGAACTGCTGACCATCGGGGGCGATCGCGCTTGGGTTGAGGGGAGTCATCGATAGGGTAGGCAATGTGTCGGTGAGGGGTACCGTGAGGGTCACAGGATGACCGGCCTTGAGCTGGGCGATCAGGGTCTGGAGGAGAGCGATCGCCTCGTCCCCCACCCATGGAGCCACCCACACCTGCATCTGGCCACCACAGACCCCATGGCGACCGGGCTGGGCCGTAGCGGCCAGGTCAATGGTCACTCGCTGGGGCATTCCCTGACGGAGCACGTCACGGCCTGCCTCAATCACCGCTGCCTCCCCCGCCCCGCCGCCGATGGTATTCCAGGTGCGATCGCCCGTGATCGCCATCATGGCTCCCACCTCTCGGGGCACCGATCCTTGGGTGTGGATGACCGTGGCGATCGCCACCGGTTCCTGGGACAAGACATCCAGCACCTGGCGGTAAAACTCAAGGGTCATGGCGTTCGTGCAAAGCCCGCCACACCCGTTCGGGGGTCATGGGCAGTTGGTAGAGCCGTTGGCCAATAGCCTGGGCGATGGCATTGGCGACGGCAGGTGCGGTGCAGTTAGTGCCAATTTCCCCGATGCCTTTTGCGCCGAGGGGGCCGTGGGGGTCGGGCTGTTCGATAAATTCAATCTCAATCGGGGGCACCTCCTTGGCTAGGGGCAGGCGGTAGGTGCGAAACAGGGGATTGACCGTCTGCCCCTGACTGTCGCGGATCAGCTCTTCCTGGAGGGCATAGCCTAGACCCATGACCGTACCGCCAATGGCCTGGCCTTCGCAGATCCGTGGGTTGATGGCTTTACCAATGTCGAGCACCTGCACACAGCGCAGCACCGTGACCCGACCGGTGTCCAGATCCACCTCGACTTCCACGCCCTGCACGGCGAAGGTGAGAGTGGAGGCATCGGCGGCGTAGGACTGTTCCACGGTCAGGGTTTCGCCGGTGGCCAGCACTTTCTCGGATAGGGTGGTCAGGGGCAGGGATGTCGGCCCCATCACCTGGGTGGAGGCGAGGGATAGATCGGCAGGCGATAGGTTCAAGAGCTGGCTGGCCTGGTGCAGCAGCAGCGATCGCATCTCCTGGGCAGCACGCAGGCAGGCGGTTCCAGAAATATACAGCGTGGCAGAGGCGTAGGAGCCAGCATCAAAGGGCGTTTGTTGGGTATCGGCGGCGATTAGATCAATGGCCTCGACGGTGGTGCTCAACTGATCGGCAATGATCTGGCGCAGGGTAGTGTCGGAGCCGGTACCCACGTCCACGGCACCGGTGCGCAGTTCGTAGCGGCCATCAGGCTTCAGCCGTAGGCTTACCCGGGCCTCGTGAATTTTGGCTAAACCACTGCCCTGCATGGCGATCGCAAACCCCACGCCTCGCCGCCGCGATCCCTCGACCACCGGCGCAGAATTGCCCAAGCGCTGCTGCACCCGGGCCACAGCTTCCTCTAAACCATAGCTGCCAATCAGGTGAAAATGGTGGTCGCTGCCCAGCAAAATTTCATCCTGGGGGGTGATCACCTGGCGTCGTCGTAGGTCAAGGGAGTCTAATCCCAAAATGGCGGCCATTTCATCCAGATGGCACTCGACCGCAAATACTCCTTGGGTGGCCCCATAGCCGCGAAAGGCTCCAGCGGGCATGGTGGTGGTGTAGACCGATCGCCCCACAAACCGCTGATGGGCGCAGCGATATAGCCCCAAGGGCATACTGCCGGTGAGAAAGACCACCTGGGTGCCGTGGTTGCCGTAGGCTCCGGTGTTGGCGATCGCCCCCATCTCCATGGCAGTGAGGGTGCCGTCGCGGGTCATACCAATTTTGAGGGTGATCTGGGTGGCGTGGCGGCTGGTGGTGGCGGTGAATTCTTCCTGGCGAGTAAACTGCCAGCGCACGGGGCGACCAGTTTTCAGCGTGGCCCAGACGCAGAGGTCTTCGGTGAGAATTTCCTGCTTATTGCCAAAGCCGCCGCCGATTTTGGCCTTAAAGACCCGAATTCGATCCGAGGGCAGGTCAAAGAGTTCCGACAGGAGGCGCTGGCAGTGAAAGGGTACCTGGGTGCTAGAGCGTACGACTAGAGTGCCATCCTCATCCAGCCAACTGAGGCTGACGTGGGGTTCTAGATGGGCATGCTGCACGGCGGGAAGCTGGTAGGTACGTTCCAGCACCAGATCAGCGGCGGCAAACCCAGCGGCCACGTCCCCTTTTTCCAGACGCACCTCCCCGGCAATATTATGGGCCGCGTCGTGGATTTGGAACGACTCCGGCTCATCGTGGATCACGGGCGGGGCCGGCGGGGGCGATCGATCGGGCAGCATCTCCAGGGCGCGATCGCCCATGGCCAGCACCGGATCGAGCACCGGGGGCAATAGTTCGTAGTCTACGTCGATTAACGCACAGGCCTGGAGGGCGATCGCTTCAGTTTCAGCCACCACCGCCGCCACGCGATCGCCCACAAACCGAACTTTGTTGTCCAGCAGATAATGATCGTGGGGATCGGGCACCGGCGCACCGTGGCCAGCGGTGGAATAGGGGCGACGTTCCACGTCCTTATGGGTCAGCACCAGCACCACACCGGGCAGGGCCGTTGCCTTCTCGGTGTTAATGCGCCGTAGACGGGCATGGGCATGGGGCGATCGCACCACCTTCAGGTGCAGCAATCCCGCTGGAGCAATATCATCGGTGTAAACCGGCGCGCCGCTGACGATGTCTGGGCCATCCTGCTTCGGAACATTCTCACCGACGCGATCGCAGAGACTAGTCTCGGATGTCCGATCTACGCCCTGTTTACCCGCCGCAATACTAGCCACAATCGCCTGATAGCCGGTGCAGCGGCAGAGGTTGCCGTCCATCTGCTGGCGAATCGCCTCCGGGGTGGTGGCGGTCATCTTCTCCGCACTCATGATCATGCCCGGCGTGCAGTAGCCACACTGAAACCCCTGTTCCTGCAGAAAAGCCCGCTGCATGGGACTGTCGCCGCCCAGCCCTTCAATGGTGGTCAGCGATCGCCCCTCAGCCCGCCGAGCAGGATAAATACAGCTATGCACCGCCTCGCCATCCACCCAGACGGTACAGCTACCACAGTCGCCAGTTTCACAGACCCGATGCACCCCCACATAGCCCTGCTGGCGCAGCAAACCGAGGAGACTGCTACCCGCTGCACAGGAGACGGCATGGGCTTGATGGTTAACCTGAAGGGAAAAAGACTCTGTCATAGGTGGCATGTGCAGGGATTAACAGGGCAGGTCAGAGAGCGATCGCGCCATCAGCACCTGGGTGAGATGACGACGATAGGCAGCGCTGGCCAGGGTGTCGTCGAGGTAGGCGCTGGCGGGAATCTGGGCGTCTAATAAATCGGCAAGCTGAGCGATCGTGGGGATGCCCTCGGCTTGCACCAGGTAGGGCCGGCCCACCGATGCACCGATACAAAACCTGACCCGTTGCGCCACGGGATCGTAGGCTGCTGTGACCAGAGCGATCGCCAACCCCGCTGATGCTGTACAAAATCGGTGATAGCTGGTGGCCCAGTCCATGGTCTGGGCAGGAATATGCATAAAGCGCAACACTTCCCCCGGCTGCAAGATCGTCTGCCTTGCCCCCGTTTGAAACTGCTGAGCCGGCACCCGCCGCATCGCCCCCGCTGGTGTCCACAGCTCATACTCGGCGTCCAGCAGCACCATCACCGGCGCAAAGGTACCCGCCGGTAGCGCCAAGCAAAGATTGCCCGCCACGGTCGCCAGGGTTTGCACTTTGAACGATGCCAGTTCCTGCACGCCCCGCTGCAGGGCCTGCATAGCAGTCCAGGGTTCTGGGAGGCGATCGCTGATCAGCCGCTGCATGGGGCAGGTGGCTCCAATGGTCAAACCGGCAGGGGTCACCGTGAGTTCGTCCCAGCCTAACTCCTGCATATCCACCAAGGTTTGCACTTGGGGTTGGGGTTCGGTAAACAGCCAGGTGCCTCCGGCTAGCCAAGCCCAAGTAGGTTGCCAATCCCCCAGTTCTTGGAGGTTTTTGGGGCGGCGATAGGTATCAACACTGTGTAAGTCCATGGTGGCTGAGTATCTAGCACCCTCCACCATAGCGGTCTCTAGGGAGAGGAAAGTGTATTCCCCCATACTCCCTGGTGAGCTAGTCCAGGCTCATACGTGAGAGGACAAACGATGGGCCAGTATTTCGACGTTGATCAATGCTCAAATCCGTAGAAGAAGAGGGTTGGGCGAAGTCAAAACCCGGCGAAGTCGAAACCCGGCCACTTGGCTTCATGAGTCATAGTCATCGGTCTTCGACGTTGATCAATGCTCAAGTCTTGATGAGAAGAGGGTTGAACAACGCCGAAACCCGGTCACTTGGCTTCATTGAATCAAGCTCACCTACGGATCGTCATGGGTAATAGTCATCGGTTGTAATGGTCATCGGTTGTAATGGTCATCGGTCAACATATCGGCGAGTAACCAATCCTCCTCCGGCAGGCGAGCGGGGCGGAGGGGCAGACAAATGGTGAAACAGGTTGATTGCTCTGGGGAGTAGACCTGGATGGTGCCACCGAGATATTCCACCAATTTCTTCGTGAGGGTCAGGCCTAGGCCGGTGCCGCCGTGTTTCCAGCGATCGCTATTGGTGATGCGATAGAACTTATCGAAAATATAGGGCAGTTCACTGTCAGGAATCTGCACGCCAAAGTTTTGAAACCTTAGGTGGAGCTGGTTGTCTTTGACCTGCACAGCCAGCAGGATGCGATCGCCCGGTGGTGTGTATTTACAGGCATTGTTCAGCAATTCGGTCATGATCCGCTTGAGGCTAGCCGGATCGGTGACAATGGGCGGCAAGTCTTCGGCAATCTCGGCTTCAAAGTTCTGCTGCTGGGCTTCTGCCCGAATTTGAAAGGTGTCTACGATGGAAGCTGACCATGCTTTGAGATCAATGGTGTCGAGTTCTAAAGGCTTGGTACCAGCATCCAGATGCTGCAAGTCCAGCAGATCGTTGATCAAGGAAATCTCTTGAATCGATTCCTGGTGGAGAATGCTTAGGTAGCGATTGGCCCGCTCGTCGGTGATCCCCAGTTGCTCGAAGGTAATTTGCAGCATCTGGGTGGCGACGCGAATACTGGCTAGGGGGGTGCGCAGTTCGTGGGAAATGGTGCTCAGGAAATCATCCTTGAGGAGATTAAGGCGTTCGAGATTTTGCACCTGGGCCTGGGCCGATTGATAAAGCCGAGCTTGACGGATGGCGATCGCACATTGATTGGCCACCTGTCGCACCAACCGTAGATCCTGCTCCGAGCGGGCCTGGTAGGTATGATCAATTAACCAAAGATCGCCAAGAATGCCTTGGTCATCAAAGATAGGACAAGCTAAGGAGACCACTGGGCCGCGATCGACATTGGATAAGAGGGAACAGAATTGAATCGACTCGCCCTGCATGAGAGGCTGATAGAGTTCTGGAAAGGCTGAAAGCGCCACACTCCGGTCTTTGTAATCTCCACCGGGTAATGTGGTGTATTCATAGACTACCGTGGCTAGTCCGGTTTGTAGATTGTAGCGAGAGGCGTTGCAGCCGCAGACACCCAAAGCCTGGGTAAGTTCGCGCACGGCGGTTTCGAGAATCAGATCTTCATCCAAGGTGTCGCGCACCTTGTCGGTAATCCGCTTCAGGGTGTCTTCAAACTCAAAGGCAATCTGGAGTTCGGTGGTGCGAGCTTTCACCTGACGCTCTAGATCGTTATTCAGATGCTGAAGCTGGTGGTGGAGTTCTGACTGCTGAATGGCGATCGCCAGTTGCCCCGCCAATTGCTGGAGCATCGAGGCTTCCCAAGACTGCCAAGCCCGAGGCTGTTTGCAGTGCTGCACAATTAACAAGCCCCATAGATTCTCAGCTTGCAAAATGGGCACCACCAGATTGGCCTTAACCTGTAAGCTCTCCAGCATCTCAACATGGCAGGCCTGCAGCGATGATTGTGTGACGTCATCAATGGCGCGGATATGTCCCTGTTCATAAGGACGGTGCCAATCTGAGGCAAAGCAGGGATCATGGATGGTTTCGCCAATGATGCTCAAGGCTGGATCGCTGACAGCTTCGGCGATCACCGTGCCGCTCCAGTCGGTCTGAAAACGGAAAATCAAAGCGCGATCGTTAGACAGCAGTTGCTGCACCTCCGACACCGCCACATTGAGAACGTCTTGGAGCTGGAGAGATTGGCGAATCCGCTGGGTAATCAGACGCAATAGCCGCTCTTGCCGCATGCTCTGACGCATCAAGTCTTCCTGCTGCTGCAAGCGCTTATTTTGGTCTAAAAGCTGTTGCTTTTGGCGCACAATCGTGAGCTGGCAAGAGATACGCGCTAGGATTTCCCCGGTTTGCACGGGTTTCGTGATGTAATCCACGGCACCCACCTCAAAGGCCCGAACCTTTTCCTGGCTTTGATCCTCGGCGCTCAAGAAAATCACGGGAATATCGCAGGTATCCGGTTGAGACTTGAGGGTGGCGCAGAGTTCATAGCCATCCATGTCCGGCATCCGAACATCCAGCAAGATCAAGTCTGGCCGCTCTGCCTGGATGGTACTGAGTGCCATTCTGCCCGAAAGAGCTTTGCGCACGTCGTAGCCATGCTGAACCAAGAGGGCCGACATCATCCGCACGTGATCGACTTGATCATCAATAACCAGAAGATTGGCGTTAGGGGATGTCATAGACCTTGACTGGATAACAAGGTGGCAGCATTCGTTTCTAGACTAGGGTTTGGCATACTCACAGCAAGGAAAACATGGCCGAACGGGTAGGTGGCAACAACCTAATACTCTCTGGGTAAAAAATTAAGCCCGTCTCTACTTAGTATTCCGCCAAAACTCAGAATCGAACACATACCTGGAAAATTAAGCCGCGATCGCCCCAGCATTAACCCATCGGTCACCTGTCGTCTGGGCTGGAGCGGTGGTGGATGAGACGGTGGGCGGTGAATGAGAGGGTGGACTTGGAAGTGGGATTAGAGGTGGACTTGGAGATGGGATTAGAGGTGGGATGTGGGCTATAGTGGCGGTGGATTTTTGATCGACGCCCCGATATAACGATCCCCGTCTGACTATCCCAGTTTAACCATCTCCTAGATTGCGATCGCCCCCATGATGAATGCCCCCGACTCTGAGACCCAGATATCTCTTTTTTCTGCTGACCATTTGCGGACATTTCAGCGCCCAACGCTGGTGGAGCCGAGCTTAGAAATGAGCCATGATGCCTTGGTGCATTGGATAGAAGCGATCGCCGCCTTTCAACGTACCGTCACGATTACGCCACCACTGCAGCAGACCAGCTTGTTTGATGCCGCCGCCGAACCGATCCTCGATGCGGAGGGTATCGATCCCTTTCAGTTGCCTCGCCAAAATGCCGAATTCTGGCGCTGGAAATCCGATGACGCCGGCGTTGCCGCCCTCTATTTTGTGATCGACTGCACCGTCCCCTTGTTGCTCTACGTGGGCGAAACCGTGAAGTCCAACCAACGCTGGAAAGGGCTGCATGACTGTAAGCGCTATCTGATGAACTATCGCCAGATCCATCAACGCCACCAGCGCCCCTCGTCGTTGAATATCGCTTTTTGGCGCGATGCCCCGGTAGATACTCGTCAACGGCAGCGGCTGGAGTCTGCCCTGATCCACAAATGGCGATCGCCCTTTAATAAGGAGAACTGGAGATTCTGGGGAACGCCGTTCACCACGGGTTCCTAGGGAGCCCTTACAAATTGACGACATAGCCATAACACCATATAGTTATATTTGTGCAGACGATTGATGGGCGATCGTGCTGCTGGCGCATTGTAACTGAGGGTCTTGGGATGAACTGGACAACATTCTGGAAGCGGCTAGGGTCGAGATGCTATCCATGGGGGAGCTCTATTCGGAACAAGGTAGCGACCATCTTGCTGACGGGAGTGGTGGTATGGCTGTTGGGGGCACAGGCGATCGCTCTAGCTGCGCCTACGGTTCCGCATACAGATGACCTGGCGCGGGCGGTGCAGGAAATTGAAAATTTGGATGGCCTACGTTCAGGGCTAGCCTCGTCCTTGGAGGGCAGCACCGACGAACCGACCATGCAGACGATGAAAGAGGTTTGCCGGCCGGTGGGGATGCGGGCAAAGCAACTGAGTCAAGAAAACGGATGGCAGGTCAAGCAACTGGCCAGCAAGTATCGTAACCCAGCCCATGCACCGGATAACTTACATGCAAGGATGGCGATCGCTGCCTTTGAGCAGAATCCAGATCTGGTAGGGTTTTGGGATCGAGAAACCCTTGCAGACCAAAGCGGCAGTCGCTACTATCGCCGCATTGATGTGGAGGCGAGTTGTCTGGCCTGTCACGGGTTACAGAATAACCGTCCTCAGTTTGTCAAAGATAACTATCCCCAAGATTTAGCCTTCGACTTCCAAGTGGGCGATCTACGCGGTATGTATGCAGTCTTTATTCCCGATGATCTTCAACTGGCTATTCAAGATGCAGTTAGTCCATAATATCCGAGGATCGATCTACAGACAATGGGTAAGGATGAGTTATCTAACCTCTAGGATCATCCTAGGTGGACTGATGGTGATCTTAACTCTGGGCTGGTTTGAGACTCCAGCTTATGCAGCCATCCGACAGTTGGAAGAAGCGCCCGGACAGATGGTCTATCAATCTCGTCAGACCTTGCAAGATCAGCACGGCAAGTCCTGGCAGGCGATCGCCTTCGAGCGCGTCAAGCCAGATAGTCAGGTGCCTTTGTATCTACGGTTAGTCGCTTTTCCAGGCATGGCCGACATCGATCGCAGTCGGCCGTTAACGTTGACCAACTCCCTCGGACAATCCTGGGCTGCCCTTGATGCATCCCAACCGATCTTTACCGATGCCGATCGCCCTGAACCCAATGTGGGACAGTACAATCTGCAGCCGATCATCCTAGACTTAGATCCAGCCGTGCCTCTGCGCTTGGAACTACCGGTGCTCCACCAAGATGATGTACTGATTCCGGTGCCATCCACCTTGCTAAGCGAGTGGCGATCGCTGGCCACTCAGGGGGATTGAACGCCGGTCAAGGTATCCCAACACAGGTAATGACCAAAGCTGCTAGAGAACACCAAATTCCTGCAGCGCGGGCACAAAATTACGGTTTTCATGACCAGAGCGGCTGAGTTTGATCAGGGCAAAGCGCTGGAGTGGCGTCAGATCTGCCCATTGAGGGAGAGCGATCGCCACTTGGCATTCGACAGCCTTGGTTTGGACGCTGTCGGGCATACTGTGGGCATCGAGCCACGGAGGAGCTGGATCACAGGGCAGTTCACCGGCCGGTTGACCTGTGGCTTGGGTGATCATTTGCTGAAGAGCCTGACGATAGTGATCAACCTCTGCTGGCGACTCACAGGGCAACTCTAGAAGGGTCTGGCGATCGCCCTGGCTGAGGTGATGCCAATGGGTGAGCTTGAGCTTGACGCCGCAGGTATCTAGCTTGTAGCGAATCTGCATAGGAATGCAGCGCAGGGATTCAACAAAGTCTGCTTCAAATTGAAAAAAAGTCATCATCGGTTTGGCATAACAGCCATCAGAGAGCACGAACCCAAGGTCTTGATGGGTTTAGATCTAGTGTGCCATTGAGTGTGCCATGACTTGGCTGTCATTTGCGCCAGGGTTTTGTACCCATTTCGGTGGCAGCAGACCACAGGAGGTAGAGAATGAGTAGGGTGATGCCGGCCAGGAAGGGGATCAGATCGGTGGGCATGGGGCGAAGGGGAGAGACGTTAGCAACATAGATGCGGAGCCGCCGCTACGGTTAGGACGTTTGTCCATCAACCCGCTTCTCAGATGACATCCGATGACTCCTCTCACCCTAGCGCAACCAGCCCCGCAGGCGCGCCGCTACCTGGGGACGTCGTAGCTTCCGCATCGCCTTGGTTTGAATTTGCCGTACCCGTTCCCGCGATAGATTGAATAATCCGCCTACCTCTTCTAGAGTATGGGATTCGCCT
Organism: Leptolyngbya sp. CCY15150; assembly: GCF_016888135.1. Taxonomy (NCBI): domain Bacteria; kingdom Bacillati; phylum Cyanobacteriota; class Cyanophyceae; order Leptolyngbyales; family Leptolyngbyaceae; genus Leptolyngbya; species Leptolyngbya sp. CCY15150. The sequence continues at coordinate 15,255 of NZ_JACSWB010000167.1, read as the reverse complement.
GTTTGTAGACCATAGCGCAGGGCGATGATGTCCCGCTCCCGTTCGTTCAAAACTTCCCCCAAGATGGCGTAAATATCTTGGCGCATCATCGAGTCGTTAATCTGGGATTCTGGCGATTGGGTGGTGCTATCCTCCAAGAGTTCCAACAGTTCTGTGTCTTCGCCCTTGCCCACCCGATGGTTGAGCGATAGGGCCGTGCGGCGCACCTGCTGGAGCGATCGCAACTGGTCGGGGGTGGTCTCTAAAGCCTCAACGAGTTCCCGCTCTGTGGGATTGCGATGCAGATCCCGGCGTAGATCCCGCTGGGCTTTTTTCAGCTTATTCAGCTTTTCGACAATGTGGATCGGGAGGCGCACCGTCCGCGAATCATTGGCGATCGTGCGGGTAATCCCTTGGCGGATCCACCAATAGGCATAGGTTGAAAACTTATAGCCTTTCTCGGGATCAAACTTTTCGGTGGCCCGGTTCAGCCCCAGTGCGCCTTCTTGAATCAGATCTAAGAAAGGAACGCCTCGGTTGAGGTAGCGTTTAGCGATAGAAACCACCAACCGTAGATTGGAGCGCACCATCTGCCGCTTTGCCGATCGCCCTAGGGCTAGCTGATGCACTAGCTGGGCTTCTGTGAGCTGAACGGCGGCAGCTAGCTGAGCCTGGTTGGGTGGTCTGCCTTGCTCATCGGTTAAGCGATCGCGCCACTCCTCCATGTCCACCAAAAACCGCACCCGTTGGGCCAAGGTCACTTCTTCATCAGGCTTCAGCAGGGGATAGCGCGCCATTTCTTTAAAGAAAGCTCCGACCGCATCGTCACTGGCAGTTTTACTATAGTTCAGGAGCGATCGCGTCCCTTCCGGCTTATCTAAGACAGCCTCGGTATCATCGATGGTGGGCTCTTGATCCCCACTCAAATCCTCGGATAGGTCAGACGCAATCTGACCAAGCCAGTGCGATGAGGGTACATCGTTTTGAGATGCCTGGGAAGGATGGGGTAAAGATTGTTCGGTATCTGCCTCTGCACCTTCTGTCAGCCAGATACCGTCGTGATCATTAGACGTTGCCTTCATAGGATATGAGTAAGGAATAAACGATGGAGAAGCCGAGGTAAATCGATAGGATGACGTGACTGATTGAGATGGGTGTTAAAAAAAGCTGTTGCGCCCGTGAAATGCATCGTTCCCTATGGGTATCGAAGGCTAGCCATGAAGGCAGCGGACGATACGCTTGCCCTAACGCTTAGAGCGTGGATGCAGCGGAGCAAGTTGAAGCTAATGGGTTAGGTTCCCTCCCTGACGTGATCTCATCATCTAACTGTTGAATAGAAAGCTCGAAGTCTGTCCTCAAGTCTGTCCCCAATTCTGTCCCGCGTTCTAGATAGATCTAGATCACCCTGTCCATACACTAGGGCAGTAGCGATCGCTGAGTAATCGATGAACGATGATTGAAGGTCGTGATGGAAGGTTGCGATTGCACATCAATTGATCAAACAACCGTTGACACTCGATCTTGACGCTCGGCCTAATGATGCTAGGTCTAATCATCTGAATTAGTCTAGAAACATGACTGCCTAGAAGCATGACGTTAGGTCGATCAATCTAAAGCTGATCTTAAGATTGAGATCTTAAGATTGAAATTTAGCCGCGTTACTCAGTCGAACCATAGATTAATCCTTCGCCTAGCTGGCAATAAAAGCTGTTAAACCTGATGCGAAATGGGATAGTCTACGTACAATTAAAGATTCACTTATGTTGAATCTACTATATCAATTGAAAATGTCAACGTGAGGAACGATCATCCCCATAGATTTCTAGCCATCCTAGGGCAAGATAGGGGTTGCCGTAGACGCTGATCTTGCGGAAGGTCGTAAGGATTCTCGCTGAGATGAATAGGGAAGACTACGTAGGGCAGTGATGGCTGTTTGAACTGGGTGGATGGCGGCTGAGTCTCAGCCACAGCAAGTAATTGAAGTATAATGGGTGAATAGGTAGAGGATGGCTGCTCAGCTCCATCATCCTATCCAGAAAAGCTTCGCAGGTGTGGCGATTCAAGGCGATGATGCGGCTTATGAAACGATGAGAGCTTCATGCTGCAAAGTCATGGATAGGATTAGAAATATCCATGTTTCTTGACGAATGACTGGGTATGCCCCATGTTACGCCAACGTCGTCTTGACGACTGATTTGCCTACTCCTAGGAGAGGCTCGCTCAGCCTTTTTCATAAACCTTAACCAGTAAATCCACGAAGTTTTTTAGGACTAAGATGTTAAGATTTATGCCCTGTTTCTACGGATGGCTTAACTCAAAAAACTCATGTCATAGGAACATCAATGTCAAGCTCAGTTGCGATCGCTGGACATTGTTCCCCCATTAATCTATAAATTTTTTTAGACCTTAAACTGTTACCTGTGAACATAGTTTGATTCTGAGGGATATTCTTAACTATTTGCAATAATGGCTAGCAAGATTGGTCGTTAAAATGTATGTAGCAATATTGCGAAATGTTGCGATGTTCCATGCTTTTGCCAATAGATGAGGTGTCTCGTTAGTCTAGGCAGGATCCTTGCGGATGTCCTCATCCTGTTTTTGTAGTGATAGGACGTTATGAACTCCAGTCTTTCTATAGATTGGTCGCGGTATAGGGTTTGATTTCTATTTATTTCTAGATCACTTTTTGAAGTCTTGGAAAGCGTTAAGACTATGGTTTCTTCGCTTCATCATCCATCGATTGCACTAATTTCAGTTCACGGCGATCCGTCCGTGGATATTGGTCGAGAGGAAGCAGGTGGACAAAATGTTTATGTTCGCCAAGTTGGTGAGGCCTTGGCACGTTTGGAGTGGGACGTGTCGATGTTTACGCGACAGACCCATGCCGATCAGCCTCAGGTGGTTGAGCATTTGCCCAACTGTCGCACGATCCGCTTAACGGCAGGGCCAGAAGACTTTGTCCCCCGGGATGACATCTTCGACTACCTGCCGGTGTTTGTGCAGGAATTCTTGCACTACCAGCGATCAACCGGCCATGTCTTTCCGCTGATTCACACCAATTATTGGCTTTCGTCTTGGGTGGGCATGCAGCTCAAGCAGCATCAAGCGGTGCAGCAGGTGCATACCTATCATTCTGTCGGCGCTGTGAAATATCAATCCATGGATGCGATACCAGCGATCGCCACGACCCGCCTAGAGGTAGAACGGCGCTGTCTGGAGACAGCGGAGCGGGTTGTGGCGACCAGTCCCCAAGAGCGGGATCATTTGCGATCGCTGGTATCGTCTTACGGGCGGGTGGACGTGATTCCCTGCGGCACCGACATTGAGCGCTTTGGCCATGTGAGTATGGCGGCGGCTCGACAAGCCCTAGGGCTAGCTGCCGATGCCAAGGTGGTGCTTTACGTCGGGCGTTTTGACCCACGCAAGGGTATTGAAACCGTCGTGCGGGCGGTGGGTCAGTCGCACCTGCGCCAAGATGAACGCCTGCGGTTGATTATTGGTGGCGGCAGCCGTCCAGGGCACAGCGATGGACGAGAGCGCGATCGCATCGAGGGACTGGTGGCAGACCTGGGTTTGCAAGACCAGACCTGGTTTCCTGGACGCATTTCTGATGAAGATCTGCCGCTGTACTATGCGGCGGCGGATGTTTGTGTGGTGCCGAGCCACTACGAACCCTTTGGCTTGGTGACCATTGAGGCCATGGCTAGCAGCACGCCGGTGGTGGCTAGCGACGTAGGGGGATTGCAGTATACGGTGGTGCCTGGTGAAACGGGGCTCTTGGCTCCAGTGCGAGATGCGGAGGCCTTTGCCCAAGCGATTGATCAGATTCTCAGTCAGCCAGACTGGCGAGATCAGTTGGGGCGGGCGGCCCGCGATCGCGTGGTGGATTACTTTAGCTGGGATGGAGTCGCCAGCCAGCTTGACCGCCTCTATCGCAAGCTGCTGTTGGGAGCTGATGCCCGCTACCTCAATCAGGTTGGCGCTTGACGGCGGCGGTGATCTTGGCGGGAGGACAGAGTACCCGCATGGGTCGTGACAAGGCGCTGATTCAGGTGGATGGCCAGTCGTTGCTGACGCGCACCTGTGCTGTTGCCCAGGGCTTGGGGCTGCCGATCTATGTGGTCACGCCCTGGAGCGATCGCTACCGAGATCAGGTGCCCCCGGACGGTCGGTTCATTCCCGAAGCAGGCGCTCAGGGGCCGTTGGTGGCACTCTGGCAGGCTTGGCGATCGCTCCCCGAGAAGCATGACTGGATCGTGCTGCTAGCCTGCGATCTCCCTTGTCTGACCGCAGCGGTTCTCCATCCCTCCGTTGCCCAGCTTCCTGATCGACCGCCCAGTCTGGGCGTCGCTTGGCTACCCCGGAGTGGCGATCGCTGGGAGCCGCTCTGCGGTTTCTATCATCGAGCTGGGCTGCCAGCGTTAGACGACTATATTACCCAAGGCGGCCGTTCTTTTCAGGGATGGTTGGCCACCGTGAAGGTGCAGGAGTTGCCCCTCAGCGATCGCACCGTTTTGTTTAACTGCAATAGCCCGGAAGATCTAGCGAACCGTCCCCACAACTGACCGGTGCATCCCCTATGACTGAAGCAGCATCTAGGATTGGGGCAGCACCGGATCGACAACTTGGGATGCCTGGGCCGCTCGCACAAAGGCGGTCAACAGAGCTGACTGGTGGGGATCATCGGGGTGCGACATTTCTGGATGCCACTGCACAGCGATCGCCCAGGGATGGGTATCATGTTCCATCGCTTCAAGGAGGCCATCCGCGGCCCGACCGGTGACCGTCCATCCAGGTACCGGTACATCAACGGCCTGATGATGCCACGACACAACCGAGATCGTCTCGGCCCCCATCAGCGCCGCTAGCCGACTGCCGGGATTGAGATACACCGGATGCTCAATGGGGCGAGCTTGTTCCGTACGGTGCAGCGTTTGGGTGCCAAACACATCGGGAATGTGGGGCACAAGGGTCTGCGCACCACTGACTAAACTGAGAAGCTGCAACCCCCGGCAGATGCCGAGAATGGGTTTCGGTTGCTGCAGGGCAAGCTGGGCTAGGTGCATCTCAAAGCGATCGCGCTCTGGATCCACCCGATAGATGGTGGGATGCCCGGAACCGCCATAGCGTTGGGGGTCAATATCGCCGCCGCCCGTGAGCACCAGCCCATCAATCAACGACAGGAGGCGATCGCACTGGTGTTCTCCTGGTGGGAGCAAAATGGGCACGGCCCCGGCCCGGCGAAGAGCATCCAGGTAGTTAGCAAATAGGTAGACTTGATCGTCGGTGTTGCGCCCGTAGGTGGTAATGCCAATAATAGGAGAGGAAGATCCTAGCTTCATAAACTGTGTAGCTAAACGATTAAGGGTGCTATCTAGACTATCCTGTGGCGTTCTAAGCCGCTGAGCTAAAGCAGCATGGGGCTTTGGCATTGCTGAATCGCAAGAGGCTTTGCGCCAACCGTGGGCAAAACGCTCACACTTGCCGTCCATGCACAACCAAGATCATGTGAGCCTCTTGCTCACGGTCCAATTTCATCGTTGCATTCAGCAACGCCGCTTTTTGTCTCTCAACGTTATGACGACCCCCCAAACTGGGCAACCTATGGGCAACTTAGCGTGGCTAGCTTGCTCCTGTAGATGGGTGGGGTCTAGAATGCTGCTCCATGGAACCATGGTTCCATCCGACGTGAACACCTTGATGGTCTCGTCATCATCCTAGCGATCGCCCGTTCCCCAGTAGACCTGGTGATTGCTGCCTGAGCAGATCCACAGCCGCCAAGACAGATGTCCCCAAGGGGCAGATGTGTTGGGTCATCCTGTGCCTGCTCTGTTAACCTGCGGATCCTGTCACACCATGACCAAGTCATCGTCTGTATCGCTCTTATTCTCCCAGGGCTCTACTAATTTAGAGACAGAGCTATCCTTATCATCGAGGTCTACTCAATTGCCCATCCTGAGACCTCGGCAATGGTTAGCCCGCTTAAAGGTGGGGCAGAAAATTGCTGTGGGCTATCTCATGGCCCTGGGGCTGGCGGTGGTAGGCATCACGGCCGGCATTTCCCTGAGTATGAGCTATCGCGATCAGGCGAAAACGATTCGGGAAGGAACCCTGGAAGATATCGCGTTGCTGCAGCAACTGCAAAGCAATCTGCTCCATGCCCGCATTCATCAGCAGCAGGTGGTTTCCGTCACGTTTCAGCCTGATCGCCTGCCAGAGCAACAGGCCTTGTTTAACAGCCATGCAGAACAGTTTCAGCGCACCTGGTTTGAATTTATCCATGCCTATCAGCTAGACGACCCCCAAGTTTCCAATGGGGAGCGGGAACGCTTTCAAACCACTGTAGAGCTCTACAATCGCTCCGTGGGGCAATATTTCCGGGAAACGCGACTGCTGCTCGACCAGCTTGAGGCAGAAGGCTCCTATGAATCGATGATTCAGGTGCAAGACCAACTGTTGGCCTTTGAACTCAGCGATGTCGTCACCGACCTTGAGCAGTTTTCCAAAACGCTAGATAGTTTGCTAGCAACAGCTCTGGAAAAGGGCGATGCGGCGGATGTTGCCCTAGCTCAGGCAGAGCGCACCAGCACGCTGATTATTGGTCTAGGTGTGATTCTCTCGGTGGCGATCGCCTTGGTGATGGCCATCTACACCAGCCGCGCCATCTCTCGTCCCCTGCGAGACGTGACAGCGATCGCCAAACGGGTTGCGGAAGACTCCGATTTTTCTCTCCAGGCCCCTGTCACCACCCGTGATGAAGTGGGCATTTTGGCCCTGTCGCTTAACCATCTCATTCGTCAGGTGGATCATTTGGTAGATGATCTCAAGGCCTCCACCGCTCAGCAACTGATTGCGAGCGAGAAAATGTCGAGCTTAGGGCAGATGTTGGCTGGCGTAGCCCATGAAATTAATAATCCAGTTAACTTCATCTATGGCAATGTCATTCACGCCAATGATTATATTCAAGATTTACTAGATCTAATTCATCTATATCAAACTGAAATTCCAGATACTCCTATCTCCGTTAAAGATAAGATAGAAGAAATTGACCTGCTCTTTATTGAGCATGATTTACCTAAAATCGTGCAGTCCATGAAGCTCGGAGCCGATCGCACTCGCCAAATTGTGCTCAGCCTCCGCAACTTCTCCCGCATTGATGAAAGCCGCCCCCGCCCTGTAGATCTCCATGAATGTATCGACAACACAGTCCTGATTTTGCACAATCGCCTGAAGCGCGGCATTCAACTGGTGCGATGTTATGGCTCTGTTCCCACCATCGAAGGCTACACCGGCTCCCTCTATCAGGTGTTTATGAACCTCATTAGTAATGCCATTGATGCCCTCCTAGAGCAAGCCATTGGATCCAACCCCGGATCGCCTAGCATCACCATCTCCACGCTGCAGAAGGGCGATCGCGTCCAGATCTCCATTGCTGACAACGGCCCTGGCATTCCCCCCGACCACCTCGATCGTATTTTTGACACCTTCTTTACCACCAAGCCCACCGGCAAAGGAACCGGGCTGGGGCTATCCATTTGCCGCCAAATCGTGGAAAGCAAACATGGCGGTCAATTACTGTGCGACTCAACGCTACAACAGGGCACAACCTTCACCATCCTTTTGCCCATTCACCAAGCGATCGCTCCACCAGCCCTCGATCCTGTCGATGCAGCTCGCCCCGCCTAATCCCACCGGAGAGAGCATTCTATACCCATAGGAGGATTCTCAAATTAGTTGAGGATGTGTCCCCAATACCTTCTAAAATGGGAAAAATTACAGACTGTAATTCACCAGCTTCACAGATGCGATCGCCAGGATTGAGTAGCTACCCTCTGTTTTGTATGTCAATGACCAACAGGGGACATTGCGCACCGTTATATGGCGTTTGACTCATCTACGGCGTCTAAACACCCACTCTTACTTGGATGCATCGGTCTTGCCTGATACAGTCACCCCTGGCCGCTTCGATGATCTATCAGGAGACACCATGACCCATCGCCCTATTATCCTCGGCATCGTTGGCGATAGCGCAGCCGGAAAGACCACGCTGACTCGCGGTATTGCCCAAGTGTTGGGGGAAGAAAACGTTACCGTGATCTGCACGGATGACTATCATCGATACGACCGCAAGCAACGGGCAGAGCTAGGCATTTCAGCCCTTCACCCCGACTGTAACTATCTAGATGTGATGCAGCAGCATTTGAGCCTGTTGCGCACCGGTCAGCCGATTCTCAAGCCCATTTATAACCACTCCAGTGGTGAATTTGATCCACCGGAATATATCAAGCCCGGTAAATTTGTGATTGTAGAAGGCTTGCTGGGCTATTCCACCCGAGGTATGCGGGATAGCTATGATGTGCGAGTCTATCTCGCGCCGCCTGAGTCATTGCGGGAGTCGTGGAAGGTGAATCGGGATACCCGCAAGCGAGGCTATACCGAAGAGCAAGTGCGGGAGCAACTGCGGGCCCGGGCTTCAGACTCCGCCGCCTTTATCGATCCTCAGCGCCAGTGGGCCGATGTAGTGGTGTCTTTCTACCCACCCACGGATGGTTCTTCCGGTGATGATCTGTTGCTGAATGTGCGCCTAGTCCTGCGTCCCACCATTCCCCATCCCGACCTCAGCCATATGCTCAACGCCGAGGGCAACCATCTCGGTTCGGCCATTCGCCTCGAACTCGATCGCGATATGGGTAAACCCGTAGATGTCTTAGAAATTGATGGCCATGCCACAGTGGAACAGGTGCGGGAACTAGAGCGCGTCCTTTGCCAAGAAGTGCCCTACCTCGGCCAGTTTTGCAGCCTAGAGGGTAATGAGAATATCGGCAAGTTGGTGGGCACCACAGGGGAAATTCTGCAAAGCTATCCCCTAGCGCTAACGCAATTGCTGATTACCTATCACATGCTGAAGGCGGCCAATGTCGCCTCTATGCTGGCGTAGCTAGGTCTGAGAACGTTGCTGACTGAATGCATGAAATTGGCATGGGAGCATCTTGCTCACCCTACCTTGATGGTGAATGAAGGGTGAGCGTCTCGCTCACGATTCGCTAGCACCCAGCATCTTGCGATTCAGCAACACCGATCTGAGCGTTGCTGTGGTCGGGATTAGGAGGGAAGCCCGCGCTCAGCCTTACGGGTAGAGTTGCGGGAGAAGGTCACGAATGGGGTTCGCCAAATAGGACGAGGGAGCAGGTGAGTTGATTGACCACCTCCGTCGTCACATCGCTGACGGCTAATCCTCCGGCAGTCCGACGACGGATCGATCGCAGGATCACCAAGTCATAACCCGTAGAAGCTTTGATGATCGTTCCGGCTACGTCTTCACTAATCAGGGAAGAAATGGCCGGACGAATTTTGAAACTGTTTTGGAAGCTGCCCGTGGACAGAACATTGGACAGGCTGGTTTCAAAGTCTGTCACCGATTCTGCTAACGTGCGGCGATCGCTCACGTGCAGCACGGTCACCTCGGCTTGGTTGACATCGGCAAACAGAAGAGCAAACTGGATCGTGCGAATGGTTTGGGGCGTCACGTTCTTCACCGGCACCAGAATGCGCCGCATCGTCATGGGTTCATCCAGCAAGCGCATGACCGCTACGGGACAGTGGGACGACCAAAAGACATTATCAATCACATTGCCAAACAGACGGGCACGCAGACCAACGCTCTCTCCCCAACCCATAACAATCAAGCTCGCATCTTGCTCCCGCGCCACGCGACTAATGCCATTGGCGACATCATCATCAATACGGATGGCTGGTTCCACCACTACATCAAAGGACTTGCCAATATCTACGGCTCGCGTCAAGAGGCGGCGGGCTTGGAAGATAGCATGATCAAGAGCAGGTTCATCCATGTGGACGTGGGCCTTAGACAAAACTAGGGGCACAATGCGTCCTGCTTCATGGCGGGCTAGTAGAGATGCCATCTCGATCAAATACATGGTGGTTAGAGGATTGGAGACGGGCACCACCACCGTGAACGAGCGCGGCGGTGCAATCAAGCCAGCCTCTAGGGCTTTCACACTTTCCTGGGCCTGAGTTTCCCACCAGATGCCCTGGGGTGCTTCTTCAAAAAAGTGTTTAGGCAGAGGCATCCGGGAGGCAAATCGTTCGGTGAGGAGTGGGCCAAGTAATGAGGTGATTAACATCAGCACAATCACGGCATTAAAGACTTGACTGTCGATCAGGTTAGCCTCAACCCCTGCCAAGGCCGCCGCTAGAGTTGCAGCTACCTGCGGCATCGACAACGACCACATGGTAAACGTGCCATACCATCCGTATCCGAAAACTCCCTTCATCAGCAGAGCTGCTAAAAATTTGCTAGCAAGCAAGCCGAAAACGATGGCTAGGGTGAAGGAATACTGTTGGGTCAGAGTTTCGATAAAGAGGGGAATGTCCAGCAACAGCCCCATACCAATAAAGAAAAAGGGGATAAACATCACCCCGCCTACAAATTCCACCTTTTCTTTAACGGGGCCATTACCCACCACGTCGTTGACGGCTAGCCCTGCTAGAAATGCTCCCACGATCTTATCGATATTGATAATCTGAGCACCAACAGCAGCTAAGAAAACGGCTAATAAAACAAACAAAAACTGATTGCCCTGCTCATCACCGGTGCGGCGAAAATACTCCTTCCCAGCGCGATCAAATCCAAATAACACCACAATCGCATAGAGCACGAGAGAGGTGATCTGCAAAATGAAACTGGTTGGCGAAAATTCTCCTTGATGAATAGACACGCAAATCGCTAACACCAGTAGAGCAGCAATATCGGTAAAAATAGTTGCGCCAATGGTAATCGATACAACTTCGCTGCGCACAATACCTAAGCGCTGAACGATGGGATAGCCCAAAAGCGTATGGGAGGCTAGCAGTGATCCGATCAAGATGGCAGCATTCCAACCATAGCCAAACTGGTAGCCGATAAAGGTACCCGCAATGAGGGGTACAGCAAAGGTTGCTAGCCCAAAACTGAGGGAACGATTTTTATTTTTCCGGAAGTCTCCTAGATCAATCTCTAGACCAGCTACAAACATCAGATAGATCTTACCGATGTCAGAGAGCAGCTTCATGGTTTCGGTGTCGCCATCTAGAACGCCCACGCCACTAGGGCCCAGCACAACACCCGCGACAAGTAAACCGACGAGCCCTGGCAGCCGCAGCCGCTCAAAAATAGGGGGAATAATCAGCACCACCAACAGCAAAATGGTGAAGGCGGCAAGGGGACTACTGGAGATGGCTTGAAGGATGTCCTGCATGAGCTGCCAAAGGGGTAAAGGGACAATAAGGGCGATCGCATCCTACCTTATGTCGGTAGTTGTCTAACAAGTTGTCTGACGGTTTGAGCGATGATCGATCGCGATGCAAGAAACTCAAGGTCACCAGGGCGATCGCCCGAGGGACGACGACCGGTTGCGGTCTATTGCATAATGCCTATGGTGCAATGACGAGGTTTGGAGGATTGGCGATGCAGGTTGGATTCATAGGTACAGGTTTAATGGGTGAGCCCATGGCTCATCGACTGATGGCGGCAGAGATTCCGCTCACGGTTTACAACCGAACACTTGATAAAACTCAAGCCCTACAGCAGGCAGGAGCTGCGATCGCACCGTCTCCTACCGCACTGATAGCTTCCGTTGATTGTATCGTGCTGATGCTGGCTGATGCACCAGCCATTGAGCAGGTGCTCTTGAGCGACCCATCGATCCTGTCTGGGAAAACGGTGCTGCAAATGGGCACGATCGCTCCCCAAGAGAGTCAAGCGATCGCTGAGCAGGTGCAGCAGGCAGGGGGCAGCTACCTAGAAGCGCCGGTGTTGGGCAGCATTCCCCAGGCCAAGGACGGCAGTTTGATTGTGATGGTGGGCAGTTCGCCGGAGCTGTTTCAGACCTATGCACCGCTGTTGCAGCACCTGGGCCCCGACCCGATCTATGTGGGCGAGGTGGGAATGGCGGCGGCGCTCAAGCTAGCCATGAATCAGTTGATTGGCTCCCTGACCACGGCCTTTGCCCTAAGTTTGGGGCTCGTGCAGCGCTATGGGGTGGAGGTAGATACATTTATGAACGTGGTGCGCCAGAGTGCTCTCTATGCGCCAACCTTTGATAAGAAGCTCGATCGCATGGTGGGTCGTACCTTTGAGCAACCCAATTTCCCTACCCGGCATTTGCTGAAGGATATGACCTTGGCGATCGCTGCTGCGGAGGCAGTGGGACAAGATCCGGCGGCACTACAGGGTGTGCAACAAATTCTCCATCGAGCCATGGCGCAAAATTTGGCAGATTTGGACTATTCAGCCCTGTTTCAGGTGATCAACCCACCGCAGACCTAGGACATGGTAGCGATCGCTGGTTTGACCTGATCGGTCAAAGATTGGCCGATCGGCTGAGGCCTGGGGTTTAAACCGTACGCAGGTGCCAGGCACGGGGTTGGACAAAGGAGCGAATGCCGTCGATGGATAGGGTAGACCCATAGCCGGAATGTCCACGCCCTGTCCAGGGTAAGTAAGGACTCACGCGATCGCAGCAGTTCCAGTAGGCGGTGCCGCTGCGAACCTGCTGTAGAATCCGCGTCGCTCGCTGGCGATCGCCACAGTAGACCGATGCCGTCAGCCCATAGGGCGTGTCGTTCATCAGGGCGATCGCCTCCTCGTCGCTGGAGACGCGCTGAATGCCGATGATGGGGCCAAAGCTCTCCTCCTGCATCACCGCCATGGCGTGGGTCACCTCGGTTAGCACTGTGGGAGCAAAGTACCAGCCAGGGCGATCCACCGGATGCCCACCGCAGCGCAGGGTTGCCCCCTTATCCACCGCGTCTTGAACCTGACGCTGGAGGACATCGATCTGGGGGCGACGGCTGAGGGGGCCAAGATCGGTCTTAGGATCGGTGGGATCGCCCAGCTTGAGAGCCTGCACCGTTGCCAGGAACTTATCCACCACGGCTTCATAGCAATTGCTATGCACATAGATACGCTCCACCGCGCAGCAGCTTTGCCCATTGTTGTAAAAGGCCCCATCAGCGATCGCTGGAGCGACGGTCTCCACATCCACATCCTCACAGACATAGACCGGATCCTTACCTCCTAGCTCCAACTGCACCCTCGTCAACTGTTGCGCCGCCGCCCCTGCAATTTTCATGCCCGTCGCATAGGAGCCGGTGAAGAAAACGCCATCCAAGGGCTGGTTTAACAGCGCCGCCCCCGCTACACCACCGCCAATCACCGGCGTAAATACATCCTCCGGCACCCCAGCTTCTTTCATCAGGGCAGCGATCGCCAATCCCGTCAGCGTGGCAAACTCCGAGGGTTTATACAGCACCGTATTGCCCGTCAGCAAAGCGGCGACAAAGACATTCGTACCCACAAAGTAAGGATAATTCCAGGCGGAGATATTAGCGATCGCCCCGAGGGGATCATAGCTGAGCACTTCCTCCAACGCGGCCGTTCCCGGTAGCGCATTCGCTGGATCTTGGTACATGATCCGTGGTTCCACAACCTGGGGTACGTGATCGATAAAAAAGTCGATGCGCGCTGGCGTACCTTTGAGTTCGTTGAGCGACTGACGGATCGGCTTACCCGTTTCGGCGGTTAACGTAGCCGCTAGTTCATCCTGGTGCTCCACCAACAGATCGCGAAAAGCCCGCACACAGGCTGCTCGTTCTGCAAAAGGGCGATCGCGCCAGGACGCCTGAGCCGATCGCGATCGCGACACTTTCTGAGCGATCGCCTCCCCATCATCCACCGGCACCTCTTCCAGCAGTTCCTCGGTAGCGGGGTTTATCACATGCAGCACATCGGTCATGATCATGGATCCTCCGTAACGGTGAGTATGGTCATGGAGCAGCGCCTAAGGCATCCTGGTAAATGGCGTAGAAATCATCCTTAGTCACCGGGCGTGGGTTGAGGGGATGGCAGCCATCCTGTTCTGCCACCATCACCAACTTATCTAGAACGTCAGATGAAACCTCTAGCTCCGTTAAGGTGCCGGGTATGCCGATACCCATCCGCAAGGCATCAATCCATTCCAGAAACTGATAGCCACTGGTGGCCAAGGGGTTCACCACCCGCGCCATCCGCAAAAAGCGATCGCCCTCGGTGACAATATTGAATCGCATTGCCGCCGATAGCATCACCCCATTCGCTAGCCCGTGGTGAGTATTACACACCGTAGATAAGGCATGGGCACAGGAATGAGTCACCCCCAGACCTTTTTGGAACGCGATCGCTCCCATCATAGAAGCATTGAGCATCCCGCCCCGTGCAGCTAGGTGTGCCTGATGGTCTTCCGGCGTCAGCATCTCCCCTGCCCTTTGCCGTCGGGCAAACTGTACACAGTTGGTTAGATGCTGGGCAACCAAACTTATTCCCTCTAGGGCAATGCCATCACAGATAGGATGATATCCCTTAGCTAAATAGGCTTCAATTAAATGGGTCAAGGCATCCATGCCCGTAGCGGCGGTGATCCCTGCCGGCAGCCCCAGCAGCAACTCCGGATCGGCTAGCACCACAGCGGGCAGGAGCTGAGGGTCGAACATAATTTTTTTGGCATGGGTCTGATCATCAGAGATCACGGTGCTGCGCCCCACTTCGCTGCCCGTGCCTGCGGTCGTAGGAATCGCCACAATGGGCGGCACAGGTTGATCCACCGATCGCCCGTCTGGTTTACCATCCTCGTAGTCAAACAAATGCCCCGGATGGTTAGCCATGAGGGCGATCGCCTTGGCCACATCCATCGGCGCACCGCCACCAATAGCCACAATGCCATCGGCACCATGTTCTTGCCATGTCCTAAGCCCTGCCCCAACCTGGGAGACCACCGGATTGCCCCAGACGCCGCTGAAGGTGGCGACGGGCAAGGTGAGTGCATCGGGAATCTCGGAAAACCAAGGCAGGGTGACTACATCGCGATCGGTGACAATCATCGGTCGATGGATGCCGATCTGGGCTAAGGTCTGGGAAAGCTCTGTGCGGGCACCAGCACCAAATCGAATCCGGGTTGGGAAGTTGTAGGTGTAAATCTCAGCAGTCACGGGGTTTCTCGCGGCAATGAGAGCGTTATCGTAGAAGACTACCATGTCTCTCAAGGCGCTGTATGGAAGCTTGGTGTGGCGAACGTCAGCGATTAATGACATCCTGGGGAGCGATAGCAGAACAAGATGCCCCAAGAACACTGTGATTTAAAAGACGGCGTTGCACAGTGTAAAATGACATAGAGTCAAGGGAAGCCATGATGAACTGTCCTCACTGCGCCAGCACCAACGTTGTCAAGAATGGGCATCGCA
>NZ_JACSWB010000166.1 GCF_016888135.1 Leptolyngbya sp. CCY15150 | reverse complement strand
AGAGCTAATTTATAAAGAGAATCTAAAGCAACGTTGGGTCAACGCTGAGTCGATTTTAGACTAGGGCAAGCTGAGTGGTCGTTCTACCCATGTCTCGTCTTCCTAACATTGCTCATCCGATACGCCAGCCCTACCCCAGTGACTTAAGCGATGCAGAGTGGGAGATTTTGCAACCCCTCCTGCCTCAGCCAAAAGGATTCGGACGTCCTGTGGAAGTAGATTTCAGAGAGATTCTCAACGGCATCTTTTACGTCCAGCGAACAGGCTGTCAATGGGAAATGATGCCCCATGACCTCCCCCCCTACAGCACCGTGTACTGCTACTTCCAGAAGTGGCAACGCAAAGGTATTTGGCAGCAGATGCATGACCAGCTTCGAGCAGACCTGCGGAAGAAATTAGGTCGAGAGGTGCAATCAACGGTAGCTATTGCAGATTCTCAATCCGTTAAAACAACGGAAAAAAGGGGGTGGTCTACGGGTTCGATGGTGGCAAAAAAGTTAAGGGACGTAAGCGTCATATCGTCGTCGATGGGCAGGGGTTGTTGATCGGGGTTTTGGTCAGTGAAGCCAATGCCTCAGAGCGTCTAGGCGCAATTGTTGTTTTGGATGAGGCCCAGGAGAAATTGTTCAAGCTAGAGGTTATCTGGGTTGATCAGGGATATTCTGGTAAGAAGTTTGCTCGTGCAGTTCAACACGTCTGTGGAGAGCAGGTTCGGGTAGAGGTGATTAAACGAACATCAAAAACGTTTGAAGTGCTTCCGAAGCGATGGATTGTGGAGCGTACGTTTGGATGGCTCAATCGCTTTCGACGCTTAAGCAAAGATTATGAGACTTACCCAGAGGTGAGTGAGTCCATGATTTATGGTTCCTTGATTCGTCTGATGGTAAAGCGATTGGCTGCTTAAGGGCTTACTTTATAAATCAGCTCT
>NZ_JACSWB010000165.1 GCF_016888135.1 Leptolyngbya sp. CCY15150 | reverse complement strand
GCAATCAACAACGGCATTTTCGACGTTCCCCTGCAGCTTATTTAGCTAACCTGGAGCAGAAGGCTCTCCAGCTAGTTTTGCCGCCCTAGTTTTTTTTCGGCACGTATTTGCCCCATCGCTCAGAGACTGCTGGGGGCAACCACCATGCCGTTAGCAGCAATTATCCACTCCTGATTTCCCTCGTAACCTGCTATCACTTTGGCTACCATTGGGAGCACCATGAATACCCTAACCTACCTTGGTATAAGTTGCCTTCCGTACGTCAACATCCATAGATAGATAACTCTATTCCCCAGCGATCGCAGTTAACCATAGGGATTAGTCAAGACAAAGTTACACCCTTTAAATCTATGTCGAAAGACAGGTTATTGTTTTTGCTTAACTCTGTACTATACAAACGTAAATACCAAATCTGTTTAGCTTTTCGATGGTCTCAAAGGCAGATTTTCATTACCGTTTCTGGGTCTAGCGATTTTGCTATTGACTTTAAATAGAACGCTTTCAAGGAGTACCTTTGGAGACCTTAAGGACATAGTTGGAGCAGTCTCAACGTTTGAGTGGATGTAGACCTTTTGAAACGGCAGCAATAAAAAGTAAAAAATGTTGACGAGATCTTCCACTGGATCGTTTAACTCACTCTCAGATTTTACTCTATCAGGAGATTACAATGACGTATTCTAATCAACCCATTGGTGATCAAGCCCTAAATAATCAGCCTTCAGGAAGTTACGTTGAGCCTGCTGTTGTTGTACCACATCAGGACTATCACGATATCGTACGCTGGGGGCCAATTTTTGCTGGTTTATTTACTGCGATCGCCACTCAACTTGTTTTAAGTGCTTTGGGGGCTGCCATTGGTCTTACCAGCATTGCCAATTCAGGTGCCCCTCGGTCGAACCTTGGCGATGTCGGCTCGGCTGTGGGTATTTGGTCGATTGTTAGCCTGCTCATTGCCCTGTTTATGGGTGGTTGGGTAACTGCGCGAGCCGCTGGCCCGATGAAGAAAAGCAGCGCCCTGCTCAATGCCACCATTTTGTGGGCTACAACCCTGGCCATTAGTGCTTGGTTGCTCTCTTCTGGTGTTTCTGGAGCCTTCGGTATCGTAGCGTCTAACGCCGGTGATGCCATTGCTCAGGCTCAGCAGGGTGGGCTGACGTTACCGGACACAGCGCCCGAGGTAACAGCCGATCAAACTAGAGATATTGCGGGTAATGCTGCAAAGGCAGGCTGGTCGTTCTTTATTGGCTCTTTGTTGGCCTTGGCTTCGTCTCTATTGGGTGCCAGTACTGGAACTCGTAGCGTTCGTACCACTTCAAAGTATGCTGCTCCAGCTAGGGTTTAGGATCTAAGACTTACTCTTGGATGACCTGCTACCTATCGCCCTCACCCTAAATCCCTCTCCCAGGGCGGGAGAGGGACTTTTCAAGCCATAGGTAATCTATCTTAAATTTGCTCGATCGCACGGATAGCGTCTAAGTATTGCGCTTGAATATCCTGGCGATCGAGCTCTTCAGCGATCGCCTCTTGGCTGCCTCGCTCAATCATCTGGGCCTGGCGACGGAGGGCGGCGCGATCGGCTGGTCGGTAGGTGAAAGGGGCAATGACGGCGATCGCCTCCAGCAACCGGATGGTGACCGCCACGCTCGATCGCCCGTTCTGCCGAATTTGGTTAAAGGCGGCATCGGTGACATCGACAAACGCCAAGGATGTCATCAACAATCGCAGTCGATCTTGGTTGTCATAATGGTAGGGCGAGGGGATATCGCGCCGGGCTAGATAGCATAGGGTGGCACTGATTTGGTCGATACAGCGAACGGCAGTAAACGGATCATTAATGCCTGGCGACAGGGCTCGCACCGCAATCTCAACGAGCTGGTTGATAGAAAATTCTAAATCTTGCTGGTTGGTGCGCTTAGATCCAAGCACAAAGGCCCCATCAAGCTGGGATGTCAGGGGCTTATTGACCTTGCACTTAGGGAAGACTCGCGCCAGTTCGCTACCCCGAACCACAAAGCGACCGGCGCGCAACTGCACTTGAATGATTAGATTGTTCTTCGTGGCGATCTGCATCAGTTGGCCATCGTCAATGGCCTGGAGATAGCCGTCACTCTTCGCATAGATGGGGTAAGAATGGCTATAAAAACCGGTGGGGATATCGATTTCGGTCGCTTCTTCCGCCTGGCTTAAGACGCTATGCTCTGTGGTTTTAGGAAACAGCCGCTGGATGGCTTGCTCTAAGTCTTCGCCGACAGCTTTGATAATATTATCGACCTGAATGGATGAGGCAGCATGGTGCAGAAAGTAAATGAGTACGCCAATGCTGGCGATCGCTAAGCCAATGGCGCAGGTGACCGCCACATGGGGCACAAACTCTTGGCCCTCCGACTCATTGACCGTGCGCAGCACCATCAGGCAATAGACAAAGGTAGAAATAAACGTACCCAGCACCACCTGGTTGCCGGTATCTTGCATAAAATTTCGCAGCAGACGCGGCCCGAACTGGGAAGAGGCTAGCTGCAGCGCCACAATCGTGATGGAAAATGCCGTTGTGGCGACGCTCATCATAGAACCCGCGATCGCAGAGAGTACCGCCCGCGATCCGCTAGGCCCCAATGAGTATAACCAGGTCATATCGCTGATGATGTCAGCCTCTATCCGGTGGTCGATACCAATGGTCAGCAACGAAAGCCCGATGGCTAGCCCTACCATGAGTGATGGCACAAACCAAAAACTAGAGTGTAGGGAATCCCACCATTTGCTTAACTGCGCAGATTCCATCAATAGTTAAGTCTCCTAAGGACATTTGCTCATCTATCCATCAATCTTAGAGTATTCCAGCTCATACGTTGACCAGACCCACTCATTTAGCTGAATTCGGTGTCCATACTGGTGTCCATGCTACAGATGTTGTTGAGATGGAGAATTCTTACTGGATAGACAAGATGACCGTCTACTAAGAATTTATCCAGACCATGCCTCAAACGATTGGTACCTACAGCAATCCTACGTGACGTGTAAACACCCCTAGTGCGGATATCCTACCTGTATATGTAACAGACACGGCGAAGAACAGAGGTGGGAAAGTGAGAGAGGTAGGACATGAGAGCATTCGAGGAATTTGTTAAGTTTTTAACGAAATCAATCAAATCAAACGCTGCTTAAACAGTAGTTCAAGCGTGGGTGTGAGATATTTACAAAATCAATCAAATCAAAGGCTGCTTAAACAGTAAGTCAAGCGTGGGTGTGACATCATAGCATAGCTGCTAACACAGCAAATCCAAGTCTAGAAGTAGTTCTTTATCTTCGGGAAACTTTCATCTCCTGAACTGGGCTGGGTGTAAGGCTCATTCAACAACGGCAAACCTGCGCAGGAGATCAGCCATGCCCCGCCTGATGGGTCAACGTCAAGCAAGTTGCCATTGAAACCCTCCTCAAGCTGCTGCTAAACTCGGTATTACACCGGGAGCCCCCAGCTCTCGTTAGACGATTTACGCGCACCCCAGCCGGGCATTGTCGTGCTGTAGGAGTAACGTAAAAGGGCATAGCAAGGACTGAATCCGTTTGAGAGAAGACTCGTTTGAATTTTATAGTGTCGCCTTTTTAGGGATTATTCTCGGGCGCTATTTTTTAGTCGCAGGGCTCACCTACTGGGTGTTTTATAGCTCTGGTGGGGCTGAAAGAATGCCCGCCCGGTCTCCCTCCTGGCAAACCATTCGCCACGATATTCGGCTGTCTGCGATCGCAGCGGTGGTGTTTGCGATCGCGGCTGCCCTCATTCTCTCAACCTACAGCGCCGGGTTAACCCGCCTCTACAGCGATCCCCACACCTACGGTCTGTGGTACCTAGGAGCCAGCTATGGGGCCGCGTTGGTGTTGCAAGACACCTACTTTTACTTCACTCACCGCCTGTTTCATCACCCCAAACTCTTTGCCTGGATGCACCAGGGGCACCACCGATCGCGCTACCCCACCCCCTGGACCTCCTTTGCCTTTGATCCCCTAGAAGCCTTGGTGCAGGCGCTATTTTTGGTGGGGCTGGTGTTTGTGCTGCCGCTACACTTCATCACCATGATTGCCGTCCTCACCACCATGACCGTGTGGGCAGTGCTCAACCACTTGGGGCCAGATCACCTGCCTGCCCTGTTTCCCCACCACTGGCTAGGGCAATGGGTGATTGGCCCAGCCCACCACTCTATTCATCACCTCAAATACAATGTGCACTACGGGCTTTACTTTACCTTTTGGGATCGCCTCCTAGGCACCCAAGACTCCGGGTATACGCAAGCCCTCAACTCTTTTTCTCTAGAGGAGTAAGTAGCCAACATCAACACCAAGACATGTTAGTCTGATGGACTGACGAAGCTTCCACGAAATTCTTGCAACGTCTTAACTTGGGTGACACACTACCATTATTTATACATTAAAAAGTCAAGCTTACTGAACTTTTCAATCAGTCTATTTTTTTAAACAATTCACTCATGAAATAGAACATCTATGGTTAACACTAGCTTCATAGCCCGACTGTTCTAACTTCACAAAGTCAGGCTATGACAACTCGCAAAAGGAGCCCACCATGAGTCTTAAAGATAAAGCCAAGGCCGCCGCCAAGAAGGTTGAAGGCAAAGTTGAAGAGACCACCGGCGATCTAACCGGCAACCATGAAGCCCAGGCTAAAGGTAAAGCCAAACAGGCCGAAGGTGATGTACGCAGCGCCATCGAAGATGCCAAAGATAACGTCAAAAAAGCTGTTGACTAACCATTATTTCTCAATCGACAGTCCCGTTGGGTATGGTGTTGTGCCAGCCCATTTTTTTTTAACACAAGGAGCATAGAATGGTTGTTTTGAAGGATCAACGTGGTGTCGGCGTTTTTGCCGACTATCAAACCACAGAGAAAGCTTTAAGAGATCTAAAAGACATTGGCTACAAGATGGATCATGTATCCATTATTGGTCAAGATTCAGAGTATCTTAATCAGTCGGGTCAGACTGGAAATACTCAGGTTCAAGATCTTAAAGCTAATGACGGTAACCATGCCGATGATGGTGCGACAACAGGCGCTCTCTCTGGTGGCGCGGTGGGTGGGCTTACCGGTCTACTTGTCGGGCTAGGTACATTGGCAATTCCTGGAGTTGGCCCAATTATGCTAGCTGGGGCAGCCGCTACAGCGATCGCCTCGACGGTTGCTGGTGGAGCGATCGGTGCTGCTGCCGGTGGCTTAGTGGGCGCACTAGTGGGCTTGGGTATCCCTGAAGATCGGGCTAAGGTCTATAACGAGCACTTGTCTCAGGGTAAGTATCTCGTCATCGTTGATGGCACAGAAAACGACATTGCCCGCGCTGAACCCATCCTCAAGCACCAAAACATTCACGAGTGGGATGTTTACGCAATGGGAGATCAGTCTGCTACAACCCACAATAGCCCTACAGCTACAACCCACAATACCCCTACACCACCAAAAGGTGTTGATAGAAGAAGTGCTACTGGAATGTCCTCGGGCCCACGTTCGGGGATGCCTGATACAAGAAACCAGTTCTAGCTCCAGCAAGGACAGGTGACGTAGGGCAAGCAATGCCCACCCTTTGGAAAAATAGACCAAGTCCATCTCTGGATCGGTAGTTTTCCGGTGTTGCTGAATCAGGGTGTGAACCTCTAGCTAGGAGCCTTGAAACTCCATGCAAAATTTTGCGGAATCATTCTGCTATTCAGCAACGCCGTTTTTTCACAGGCAGAACTTCTCGTCTGAACTTGGATGAGGTTCATTGCCCAGAGATCATCTGAGGCGATCGCCCCTTTGATTTCGATAACACCCGTAAAAAAAGGTTTTAACCATGAAGAAAATAATTCCGTTAGTGCTAGGTAGCTTTCTATTGCTGGGGGCTACGGCAGCCTGTAGCGAAAGTTCTGACACCGCGGCTACAGATAGCGCGACTTCTGACACCACGGCTACAGATAGCGCGGCTTCTGACACCACTGCTACAGATAGCGGCGTACGCAGCGACCAACTAGAATCAGATGCCCGCGCCCGTGAACAGCGCGATGGCAATCCTGCACAGCAAACCTCAGGAGATTTAGCCGTTGATGTGCGCAATTCCCTAGAAAGTGAACTGCCAGGTAGTCGATTGGCGGTTGATGTTGACGACGACAGTGGAATGGCAACGATCGATGGCACCGTGGTAACCCAAGAGCAGTTTAACGAGATTGAACCCCTAGTCATGGCATTTGAGGGTATTCAGTCAGTCGATATCA
This sequence comes from Leptolyngbya sp. CCY15150, assembly GCF_016888135.1. NCBI lineage: Bacteria > Bacillati > Cyanobacteriota > Cyanophyceae > Leptolyngbyales > Leptolyngbyaceae > Leptolyngbya > Leptolyngbya sp. CCY15150. Next base: position 17,275 of record NZ_JACSWB010000165.1, on the reverse strand, counting down.
ACGCAGAAGTTAGTCCTAAGTAACCCCACATCGACTAAGATGCGCAGATTTTCCCACGTTTAGAGAAGCACTGCGCGTCTTGACTAAGAAATGAAGTGCCTATGATATCCAGATTTTGTAGGTTAGGTAGGGTGCCCGACCTTAAACAGCCAAGAGTCGTGAACCACGGCTGTTAAGATTCATCACTTACTCAATCAATTCAATCGGGAAGTAAAACCGTAGCCTTCTAAAACTTGGATGTGTAATACCGAGATCGGCGTTAAGAACTTACCTCAATCCAATCGTCTTTGCCATGCAGAGCAGCTTGTGGTGTAGTAACTCTTTTGACGCAATACCCCCATTAACTCAGGAAATCTAGCCATGCAAAAAGTCAATATTGGGCTGACCAGCAAACAGCGCCAGGGTGTTATCACGTTGCTCAACCAAAGCCTAGCGGATACGTACCTACTGCTGGTCAAAACAAAAAAATACCACTGGGATGTCGTAGGCCCACAGTTTATGACCCTTCACAAGCTGTGGAAAGACCACTACGAAGCGCTCACGATTAACGCCGATGTCATCGCTGAGCGGGTGAGAACCCTGGGTGGCTACCCAACCGGCACAATGGAAGGTTTCTTAAAGATTTGCTCGCTCAAAGAGCATGGTGGTGACGTGCCCACTACCACTGGCATGGTGTCTTACCTCCTTGCCGACCACGAGCAGATTGTGCGCAACCTGCGGGAGCACATCGAGCAGTGTAGCGATGACTTCAAAGATGACGGCACCGCCGACTTTCTCACTGGGCTGATGGTGCAGCATGAAGAAATTGCCTGGACACTGCGCTCATTTATGGAAGGCGAGGCGCTGGAATCAGATGGATTAAAGCCCCAGTCGAAAAAAGCGATGGCCGGGGTTTAGCCTCTAGCTGAGCTGTGTGAGGAGGTTTCTGGAACATAAAATCCTAGCTTCAGCCAGCAACCTTAGCTGCTGTAGGAAACATATTTTCCAGACGTCGCCTAATTGAAACGAACTTGAAACGAAACTAACCTGAAGGAGAAAGTTATGAATATCATTGCCTGGATTATTTTAGGGCTACTGGCAGGTGCTATCGCCAAGGCGATCGTCCCCGGTTACCAGGGCGGCAACTGGTTGGCCACCATGGTATTGGGGATTGTGGGAGCCTTTATTGGCGGCACCTTGCACAGCTTCATTCAAAATGGCAGCCTACAGCTCACCGCCCCTGGGCTGAGCATTGGTGGGGTAGTGATCGCCGTTTTGGGGGCAATCATTGCCATTTTTCTCTACGGCACCCTGGCGCGCAGAAATGTATAGCTCGGCGCGGATATTGTAGCCCTGATAAATGCCCCGACTGGTGATTAGTCCAGTCGATGGGTTCTCGTTTTTCCACAAGAATCTCGCCTCCGAACCTAAGCAAACTTTATTGATTGAGGAAGCGTTTTATGAACTATCTCTCTGATTGGATCTCTCGCCTGCGCTTGATGCGGGTTTTGTTTTCTACGCTGCTCCTTGTGGCGATCGCCTTCACTACCGCCTTCCCTGCCGTTGCGGCTAGACGTATGCCCAATGAAGGCACGGTGCAACTTGACGAAATCACCCGAAAAAGTGAAGCCACCGCTGACACTCCATCAATGGAGATGAACCCGATCGACAAGCCCACTGAGAGAGGGTTAAACGAGGTGCAGGGCACCGCCGATCGCGACAAAATGTTTAGCTCCGACGATACTCAGTTGCCCGTGATCAAACAGATCGAAAATGCACTGAAAAAATGAGCCTTGTCAGGACTCTAATCGTCAATGGCGTCTTTAGCTGATGAGCGCGAGCACGGTCAGACAGGCAATTTGTCTTTCACAAGAATCCCAGCTTGGCTGCTCCTGGCGGCCTACGGCAAAAACATGACCACTGCGCAACAGGGATTACCTACACCTGATCAGCTACGGGGTCGCTAAGTGGCGACCCCATTGCCACATCCGTCAGATGAAGACAGTAGTGATGTTGGTAATAATCTCAACGACTTGATTCAGGTCTTTCGATAGTCCGCCCATCCATCAAACAGATAATGTTATGACAAGCATCCATACTGAATCGGTGCCCATCCCAGAGATAACCTACAGTTGGCCCAAAGCGATCGCTCAGAAACGATCTGTAGGGGCTAGACATTTGTGCCCCTGCTGCTCACATCTATTGCTTCGTCACGCGCGCTCCAACCAGGTATATTGGCGCTGTAAGCATTGCTGTCAGGCTATGCCTTTACTAGAAGATACAGTAGCGTTTGTGGACTAAGTCAACCAGCATTTCGCGTCAGTTCTTGCACGTTAATCATTCATCACAGTGGAGCTAGGAATATGTTTTATGAAAGTCAAATTCTTCCCAGCGCTGACCTCCTCAAAGATATTCAGATCCTTGTCGTTGATAACGATGCTGACAGCCAGTATCTCTACAAGATTCTATTGGAAATCCATGGCGCGCAGGTAACGGCTGTTAAGTCAATCGCCGATGCTGTAGTTTTTTTAGACTGCCTAGTCCCCGATCTTCTGATCTGTGAAATCAGATTTTTTGATGAAGATGTATTAGCACTGATTCAGAGGGTAAAAGCTGTGTCCTTAGGAGGAGCGCAGGAAATTCCAATTCTTGTGGTTTCAGCCTATTGCTCAGCCGGTTTTGCACAAAGCTTGCTCACTATGGTTGAAGAGCATTTACTCAAACCTATTGATATTGACCATTTAGCTGGCGAAGTGTGGAATTTAGTTCATCTGGGAAAATCAGCTCAAAAAAGGCAATGTTTAAGAGTGGCTCATGAAACACAAAAGCTGGACGAAACACTACATCCCTGCCACACCATATCTTGTTGCCGCATCGCTTGAAGCTGTCTACTTCAATGTAAACAATAGCTACATCCTTAACCAAATCATACATCCACTCAGACAGCCCGATGAGAGATTTGTAGGAAATCATTCATACTAGCATAGTCTTCCAAAAGCCATGACTTACATTCTTTCCCTTTTAAAGTCTAAATCGCCCAATCCATTGCTGAGCCAAGCCTCTTCACCGATCCTTTGCTACTACATCAACGACACAGCAGATACGCACATTATTCGGATGGGGAGTGAGTCGGCATACCATTTTGAACGCATCGTCTTTCCAGAAGAGAGAGTTCTATTTGAGGCGTTTGTAGAGTCCTATCTAGAAATTCATTCACCTTTTCTAGATGGGACTCGGATCACTCGATCTGAGTGCAGATTATTTCAGGTTAATGAAAGCTAAATCACTAACTATAGCCATTTCTTAGGAGACCCCATGACGAGTAAAAAAGGCCAGACACAGGATACAGGCTCAATTTCCTCGGATGCCAGTGACGGCAGCGAATTGATACCCGCCGAGGTGCAGGCCAATATTCGCCACGATGATCACGCACCCACCCGCGATGTTGCCGTCCCAGGCACAACCGTAGACGATGAGGGGCTGATTAACAACTTCGCCACCGAGCCAAAGGTGTATCCCTCGACCTACCCTTCACCCCGGAAGCAGCGCCGATACCTTTTTCTTGGAGCCACAGCTATTGTATTTGTGGCTGTTCTGGTGGCGATCGCTTTCTCGGTTAGCTAAACAACTGACGTTGCTGCATCGATACCCTGTGAACACAAGTCCTAAACCCCTTACCTAGTAGGGCCCTATTAGGCAAAGCCGTAACGCACCGTCCCATGAGGACTGGATGCGTTACGGCTTCGCTTTAGCGAATACGCAGTCTACTGGCACTAGACCTAAGTAGGTTTACTTAATTTAATGAAAGCTGCCGGGTTTCGACGACGCTCAACCCTCTTCTCATCAGGATTTGAGCATTGAGCGATGTCGAAATGCTTGCCAGTCGTTACGCCCTCCCACGTATCCATGGTCAAGCCTGGTAGAAACGGTAGGTATTTCGGCCCTGGTTCTTGGCCTGGTAGAGGGCGTGGTCGGAGTGGCGCAGCAGGGTGGTGGGATCAGTGCCATTCTGAGGAAAGAGGGCGATGCCGATGCTGGTGCCGATGTGCAACTGGTGGTTATCGATCGCAAAGGCAAGCTGCAGACTCTCTAAAATGCGATCGCAGGTACGTTCCACCGACTCTGTCGCCGTCAGCCGCGAGATCACCAGAATAAACTCGTCGCCACCCCAGCGCACCAGCAGATCTTCCTTGCGCAGGCAGTGGGTCAGACGCTGGGCTACCTGATGCAGCAGTTGGTCGCCCACCCCGTGCCCTAGGCTGTCGTTGATGTCTTTGAATTTGTCGAGGTCTAAGAAGGCTACCGCTACCTGGTTTTGTTGGCGATCGCCTTGGGCCAGCACCTTAGGCAGGTAAATGTCGAGAAAGGCGCGGTTGGGTAGACCGGTGAGCTGGTCGTAGAAGGCCTGGCGGTGAATTTTGGCCTCGGTCTGCTTTTTCGCAGTGATGTCGCGCACCAGCCAGCGCAGGCGTGCTTCGCCGCTCTCAGAGCTGATGGAGACCGTAATGGCTACATCGATGGCCGCACCCTCTCGGGGCACAATCTGGGTTTCCCAGGTTTTGATGGGCAACGACTGGGTGGGGTGATTGATCTGGGCCAGCAGGGCGTAGAAGGCACGGCGTTTTTTGACTGGGAGAAACAGCACCATGGGTTTGCCCACCAACGATTCCTGGGACAGGTGTAGCAGGGCAGCGATCGCCACATTCCCCGCCTGAATGACACCCTTAGCATCGCTCACCAAATAGCCGTCGGGGGCGAGGTTGAAGAGGTCTTGGTAGCGATGACGCTCGGTTTCTAGCTGCTGGCGGTAGTCGGCCAGGGCATTGTTCTGCTGAATCAATTCTTCGTGGGCGGTGCGTAGCTCTTCGAGCACCAGGCTGAGATCATTGAGGGCCTGGGCTAGCAGTTCGGGATGAACGGGCAAGGTGCTGGCGCGCTGCTGTAGTAGCAGTGCCCGTTGCTGCACGGCCTCAATACGGTTAACGATGATGTTCATTGAACGTTACCTTGGCGGCAGTCACTGAGCTCTTAGAGGTTCGAAAAACGATGATGTTATTGGATTTTACCTTGGCGGCAGTCACTAAGCTCTTGGCGGAGCTGGGCATTGGTTTTTAAGAGCTCAGCGGTGCGGGCGGCGATGAGATGTTCGAAATTGGTCTGAGCCGTCTGGATTTGCTGCTCCAGAGAGCGCCGCTGAGATATGTCTCGCAGTGACCAAAGAATAGTGGTACTCCCGTGAGGGCTGTCTTTGAGAAAGTTGGTGGCGATCGCCACCGTAACTGGCTCCTGCCGCCGCGACTTGAGCGTGACCTCCCAGGGTGTACTAGGGTCGGGCTGGGCCAGCCACCGCTGAAACGTTGACCAGTTGCCCTGCTCGATCAGCACCATGAGGGGTTTGCCCACTAGCCCAGCCTCAGGCAAGGCAAACAGCTCCGCTGCCGCCCGGTTGGCATGGGAAATTTTGCCCGTTTTATCGGTGACTAGATAGCCGTCGGGGGCCAGCTCAAACAGGGTGCGGTAGCGCTGGCGTTCAACCTCAACCTGAGTCCGGGTATTGTAGAGCATCTGGTTTTGCTCGTGCAGCTCTGCATCCACCGCTTGGAGCTCTTCGAGTACGAAGTAGAGGTCTTTGAGGGCCAGATCTAGCAGGGATGGATCGACGGGGGTGCTGATGGCCTGTTCGCGTAGGTGGAGAGCACGTTGGTAAACTGCTTCGATTTGATAAGAGATACTCATGGTCAACTTCCCTGCGAATAGAAAATTATCTCAGGAATACAGCTATTAGCACCCTCTCAAAGGGTTGATGTTGACTCTGACGTTAGCTTGAGAAATAATCAATTTTTATCCTTGCTATACCAAAATACTATCCTGAGAACAATGGCTTATGGAATGATTTTTACGTTTCTAGACATTTAAGGTCAGGACTCTGTGACCATTGATCGATGGGTCTTAAGATATTTTAGCTGTCAATATGTCGCCGAATGTCGCCGAATGTCGCCGAGTTCACTGCTGCAAGCGATCGCATCTTAGTTGATAACTAACTTATACAAATCATACACTCAATCAACCTTTTTAATCCAGACTTGCCACGTGCCCGATGACTGACTTTAGCTTATTCCCCCTGGGTGGTGCGAGTAAGCACGGTTTCAATCGCTAGCAATACTAAGTCGTCACCGTTGGTCTGGATCATCTTGCGGGCGTTAAGCCGCATGGTTTGGAGGCCAATGGCTTCAAAGCTATGCACCACTTCAAAGTCGTCTACCTGCAAGTTTTGGGGCAGCAGGTCGTGGAGCAGCGATCGCAGCTTTGGACTATCCCACTGACCGTTGCCCAAATCAAAGATCAATCGCCCCTCAGTGTCGCTAGGGCTAACCTGAAAGGTCTGATAAAACTGTCGATTGGCCGTCACCACTCGCAGGTCGCCGGTGAGCACCACTAGGGCCTCGCGCACGGTCTGCACAATGGCGTCGGCGTAGTCGCGGGCCTGGCGCACCTGCTCGGTGCTGCGCTTAAGGCTGTCAATATCTACCAGCACCACCACCGCCCCGTCGATGCGGTTGTCGAGGGTGCGGTAGGGGCGAATCCGCAGGTCGTACCAGTGGCCCTCCTGACTCTGGATCTCCTGACTGGTTTGCTCTAGGGTGTCGATCACGTTCAAAATTCTGGCTTCTAAATCGTCTACCGCTAGGCGGTGGTTGATGTCGCTCAGGGGGCGGCCCACGTCGCCGGGGATCAGGTTAAACAGGGCGGCGGCGGTGGGGGTAAAGCGGCGGATTTTCAGGTCATCTTCGAGCATGAGAATGGGAATGTGGATGCTGCTGAGCAGGTTTTGAAAGTCGTCGCTGATGCGGGTGGTTTCGGCATTGCGGCGGTAGAGCTCATCGTTGATGGTGCTGAGTTCTTCGTTGGTGGCCTGGATCTCTTCCTTAGCGGTTTGCAGCTCTTCGTTGGTGCTTTGCAGTTCTTCGTTGCTGGAGAGAATCTCTTCGTTGGCGGCCCGCAGATCCTGGTTGGTGGCCTCTTGCTCCTGAATGATCGATTGCAGGTGCAATCGCGTGGTGTCGAGATCTTGCTGGAGGGCCAGGTTTTCCTGCACATACTGGTTGATCTCACGCACGGCGACAGGATCAACATCGATGGTAGGAACTTCGGGGGCGCTATCCGACCGACTGTCGGTAAACAGTACCAGGTAGCAGTCTTTGCCAGCGGGCTGGGGCTTCAGGGGCACAATTTCAATCTGTACTGGATGGGGGCGATCGCCCGAGGTCAGCACCAGCGATCGCCGCTGCACGACCTGGTTAGTTTGCTGGGCCTGGTAGAGGGCGGTGCGCAGATCAAGCCGTAGCCCATCCTTGGCCATGACGAGCAGATTGAGGCTGGCGCGACCGGGGGCCGGCTCTAGGTAGGCCCCGGTCTGTCCCCGAAACTGCAAAATCTCCAGCCGGTCATTCACCAGCACCCCCGCCGGACTGTAGCGGTTGAGCAGCATTTGGTCGGCTAGGGCATAGAGGTCGATGTCTGGGGAGCGATCGCGGGCTGGCTCGGGCCGAGAGGGCTGGGGGCTGGGGGTGTAGGTGGTGGGGTCAAAGTCAAAGGTCAGCGGCAGCGACGACGACTGCTTGGCGTAGAGCTTATAGCGGCTGTCCACCAGGGAAAATAGGTAGCTAAACTCCCCCACCGTCTCCGATGATCCCAGCAGCAAAAAGCCGTCGGGCTTGAGACCGTAGTGAAACATAGGCAGCACTTTGCTCTGCAACGCTGCCCTAAAGTAAATCAACACATTGCGGCAGCTAATCAGATCCAGCCGCGAAAAGGGCGGATCGGTGATTAGGTTTTGGCAGGCAAAAATGCACAGCTCCCGCACCACTTTGTTGATTTGGTAGCCGCCGTCGGCAGGCACAAAAAACCGCTGCAACCGCTCCGGCGATACATCGCTCACCTGGCTGGGCGAATACCAGCCCAAGCGGGCCACCTCAATGGCCCGCTCGCTGACATCGGTGGCAAAAATTTGAATGGGCGGGCTGGTGCTGTGGCGACCTAGGTACTCTAGCAGGCCAATGGCGATGGAGTAGGCCTCTTCACCAGTGGAGCAGCCCGCCACCCAAATCCGCAGGGGTTGGTCGGGGTTGCGTTCCCTCAGAAGGGTTGGAAACACCATCTGCTCTAGAGCCGTAAACACCTCATCATCACGAAAGAAGCTGGTCACGCCAATCAACATTTCCTGGTGCAAGGCCTTCACCTCGTCGGGATTGGCTTGAAGGTACTGGCCGTAGCTCTCTAGGCTTTCTAGGTGATGCAGAGCCATGCGGCGAAAGATGCGCCGCTTGACGGTGGTGGGTTTGTACTGGGTAAAGTCAATTTTAGTGGCCCGCTTCAGCAACGTGAGAATGGCGGCTACGGCGTTGTCTCCCTCCTGAGGCGCTGGTTCTACCAGGCTGGGGCTAGCGACGTAGGGGTGCTCGCTGAGGTGGGCCAGGGTCTGGGCAATTTCCTCCGGCGTTTGAATGAAGTCCACCTGGCCAGTGGCGATCGCCATGTGGGGCATACTGCTAAATTTGGCCGACGCCTCCGACTGGGAGAAGGTGATCCCCCCTGCCGCCTTGATCGCTTCCAGACCCAAGGTACCGTCGGCATTAGCCCCTGAGAGCACCACGCCGATGGCCCGGTTGCCCCGCTCCTGGGCCAGGGCAATGAAGAAGTTGTCGATCGCATGGCTGCCCGTACGCGATCGCGGTCGGGGTTGCAGCCGCAGCTCGCCCGCCACAATGGTCATCGCCGCATTGGGGGGAATGACGTAGACCTGGTTGGGGGCGATCGCCATCCCATCAGTCACCTCTAGCACCGGCATCTCGGTGGTGCGGCCCATGATCTCACTCAGCAGACTAGGCTGATTGGGGTCTAGATGCTGCACCAGCACAAAGGCCATGCCCGTAGTCGCAGACAGATGACCCAGCAGTTGGGTAAACGCCTCCAGCCCCCCTGCCGACGCCCCGATCGCCACCACAGGAAACATCTCCTCTGTCTGGGCAGAGGCTGGTACAGCGTCATCGGCGGCGGGTTGCGGGAGAGACATACCTAGTACTCCTTGAGTCTTGCATTGCCTCCAAGGGCAGGAATCTTGGTTCCTAAGACCCATGCTTTTTCTTGCAACCTGTACCGATTAGCTTGGTTTTCGCTGGCGGCATAGAGGGCCAAGATGTATCAACTATATCAAGATTTGCTCGCTTCCTCATTGATCCAATCACCCTTGAGAGCTGCACTTGTCCATGAGTTCAGGAGTGGAAACGATCTCATCTATCCTGCCCTGCCCAGCAAAGTATTTCTTTTCTTACGTTTTATATCATATTCAAGCAATTCATTCAGCGCTTCATCAAATCAATCATTAAATCAAAAGCTTGTCGATCACCATAAATTCATGAGCAAAATGCTTAAACCCAGCCTCGATTAGAGTTGCTCAAGTTCAACATGCTCGATTTAAGGTGATGATCATGGGTTTACAAGACAAAGCTAAGGCCACAGCCAAGAATATTGAAGGCAAGATTCAGGAAGCAGCAGGTGCTCTGACTGACAACCCTAAAACCCAAGCCAAGGGCAAAGCTAAACAGGCAGAGGCAAAACTTCGCCATCAGATTGAGAAACTCAAGGATGCAGTACAAAATCGTTGAATAGCCGATCCACTACTATTTGAGTACTAACTAACGTGTCATTTATTCCTAAAGTGTGATTTATTCAGGAAAATATTCTGGGAGAATGTTGCTTCATCAGCATAAATGAATTGCGATCGCTCAGCGGCATATCCGTTTGAGGCATTTTGCGGCTGTACAGAGCAATAGAAATGTTGAAGTTAATCTGGGCTATTGTCGTTGTCCTGTTCGTGCTTTTGGCACTAGGTTTTGCCATTAACGTTGGTGGCAGTCTAATTCATCTACTACTGGTTTTTGCGTTGTTTGGCTTTGTGTATATCTTGCTATTTGGCTAAATTTTAGGTTGGCTTTCCTACACACTCTTGTTAAAACACAGTCTGTGTCGCTCTACGGTAGATTAGGGCGATCGCACTACGGAATTAGAACTGGGTAATGCATATGATCACAACATCATCGGGAAAACAAGTCTCCTTTTGGATCGACTCAACGCCCACAACAGCCTATCCGGCTTTTAGCAACCGCCTTTCAGTGGATGTGGCTATCATCGGCGCTGGAATCGTGGGATTAACGGCGGCTACCCAGCTTAAGAAAGCGGGAAAAACCGTTGCGGTTATTGAGTCTGGTCATGTCGCTGCAGGGGTCAGCGGACATACGACGGCCAAGGTCACGTCACTACATCAATTGATATACGCCGATTTGATCGAGCAAATTGGCGAGCCAAAAGCCCGCCTCTATGGAGAATCTAATCAAGCGGCAATTGAATATGTGGCGGCATTGGTCGAAGCAGAACACATTGATTGTGATTTTAGCCGTCAAAGCGCCTATACCTTTGCCGAGCCAGACAGTGAGCTTGATAAAATTAAAGATGAAGTGGAAGCCGCTCTCAAACTAGGGCTACCGGCCTCCTTTGTGCAAGAAACATCGCTCCCTTTTGCGATCGCCGGTGCCGTCAAATTTGACAACCAGGCTCAGTTCCACGTCCGCAAATATCTACTCCATCTCGCGCAAACCCTTCCAGGTGATGGCAGTCATTTACTGGAGCGTACGCGGGTTCTCAAGGTTGAAGAAGATGATCTCTGTCAGGTGATCACCGAGCATGGCGTGATTAACGCCCGTGATGTGATTGTGGCGACCAATCTGCCGATTTTAGACCAAGGTCTTTTCTTCGCCAAAACCCATCCCAAACGGTCTTACATTGTGGGAGCCAAAATTGATCCCGCGAAAGCACCGGAGGGGATGTTTATCGGCAGTGGAAAAGGGTCTCACTCCATTCGCACAACGCCCCATGAGGACGGACTGCTGCTGCTCGTGGGCGGTGAAGGGCATAAAGTTGGGACGGTTACGGATACAGAAGCCTGCTACCAAAAGCTGGAAACCTACGTCCGCGATCGCTTCGGCATTGATACCTTGGATTACCGCTGGTCAAATCAGGATATGGTGTCGTTTGATCAACTGCCCTACGTAGGTCAACTGACGCCCCTGAGCAAGCATATCTATGGTGCTACCGGATTTAGTCTCTGGGGAATGTCGAAGGGCGTGATGTCAGGAATGCTACTTTCGGATCTAATTTTAGGTAAGGAAAATCCCTATGCCGAGCTATACGAGGCCACTCGCGCCACACCATTTTTAAAGCCAGACCTGATTAAGAATGGGATGGATGTTGCCGCTCGTTGGGTGGGCGATCGCTTCAAAAATCTTCAATCGTCTTCTTTAACTGAGGTGTCTAAGGGCGAAGGCAAACTGCTCACAATTGATGGTGACAAAATTGCCGCCTACCGAGATGAAGAGGGCACCGTTCATGCAGTTTCTGCCGTGTGCCCTCACTTAGCTTGTATTGTCAGTTGGAATAACGCCGAGACGAGCTGGGATTGTGCCTGTCACGGCTCTCGATTTAGCTGCGATGGCAAGGTGCTTCACGGGCCATCCGTCAAAGATTTAGAACAGCAAACCATCAGTTAACGCTTTTGTCTCAGAACGATTGAGTCGTGAACTTTATTTTGGGAGTTAACAACGATGATTTTAAGTCGAAGAACACGAAAATTCTTTATTGCAATGGGTGTAACCTTCATGATGGTAGTAACGTTAGCCTTTGATTTTGGCAACTCTAGTAGCTGGGCCGCCGCATTAGCACCCAGCCAGATGCTCGGACAATTATCTCCAGGTGAGCCTGTCGTTTTATTTTCAGGCCCGAATTTCTTTCTGGCTTTAGTGGCAGGGGTAGTAATGGCCTTTGCCTTTCAACTACTCTTTACCAACCTAGCGATCGCGGTCATTGCCACCCCAGACAGTCCATCAAGCAATAGTAGCAATAGCGATTCTGAAAGCCTAGGTGACACCGTTCACGGCATTGAAACCAAAGTCGGATTGGGTCTACTGGTGAGCATCAGTATTGCCCTATTTGCCGCTTGTTTTCTAGCCGTCAAACTCAGTTTATTGAGCAGTCCTGGGCTGGGGGCGATTACCGGGATCATTATCTGGGCAGTTTTTTTTACAGCCCTGACTTGGCTTAGCTCCACAGCCTTGGGTTCCCTGCTCGGCTCGGTGATCAGCACCGCGACGGCTGGCGCACAAAGCTTACTCGGCGCAGGCACGGCGATGCTGGGAGCCAACATGGCGAAGAGCCAAATGGTGTCTACCGCTGAAGACATTACGGCGGCGGTGCGGCGGGAGTTAACCGCAGGCTTTGATCCTGATACGATTCGGACAACGCTGCAACGTTCCTTAGACAACGTCCAGTTGCCGAACTTGAATCTGGATCAACTGGGGGGACAGTTTGAAAAGCTATTGAAGGATGCTGACTTAGAGGCGATCGCTAGCAGTGATCTGCTCAAGAACGTCAACCGCGACACCTTCGTGAAGCTAGTGAGCAGCCGCACCGATCTCTCGAAGCGCGATATCAACAGCATCACCGATCAGCTAGAAGCTGCCTGGAAAAAGGTGGTCGGTTCCAACAATCAGCCTGACCCGCAGGCATTGCTGGCGCAGTTGAAGTCAGCAGCGCCAGAAGATCTGCAATCGGGTGAGCTAAGCCAGCAGTTAAATGACCTGATCAAAACCACGTCAGCCCAGCGCCAGCCCAGCGGTAGCCTGACCAGTCAAGCCCTGCAGTTTGGCACGACAGCGCTGTTGAGCCGGGTGCTGCAAAATGTTGATATCTCTGATATCGATGTCGAAAAGATTGGTAGCCAACTGCGAACCTTTGGCAGCAATTTATTGCAGTCTAATGGCTCTGATAACAGCCATGCCAACGATCATGCCAACGGTCGCGCCAGCGGTCGCGCTAACGGTCGCGCCAACGGCAAGTCTGCACAGCCCAAACCGTTTAGTGTCATTCAGGCAGACCTGGAAAACTACCTGCTGTTTTCGTCTCCTTGGAAACTAAACCGGGAAACTGTGAAACAGGAATTTCGCGACGTGATTTATGATGCCGCTGCGGATCCCAGCATCATTCGCCAAGAGTTGGCGCTCATCGATCGCGACTATTTTGTCCAGGTACTCAACCTGCGAGAAGACTTTACGCCAGAAAAAACCCAGGATTTGGCGAACCACTTAGAAGCCATTCGTGCCGAGGTGTTTGCCACGGTTCATGGGGCAGAAACTCAGGAAAAATCTGAGGCTATCCGGGTTAAGGTCGAAACGTATCTGCACTCTACGGATAAGGCGGATCTCACCTCTGAAGCGATCGCCCACGATTTTCAAGCCTTGCTCACCGATTCCGACGCGGGGGCAGATGACTTAGGCGATCGCCTCCAGCAGTTTGATCGCGGCACTCTAGCGCACATGCTGAGCCAGCGCTCGGACATGGGCGACGAAGAGGCTAATGAACTGGTCAATCAGCTAGAGGGTGCCCGCGATCGCGTTCTGTCTGACGCGCAATCCTTGCAACATCAGGCTCAAACGAAAACCCAAGAACTGCGCCAGAAGGTAGCCGATTATCTGCGCCATACCCACCAAGACGAACTCAACCCCGAAGGCATCCAGCGGGATCTAAAAATGCTGTTTGACGATCCAGAAGCCGGCCTGAGTGCTCTGCGGGTGCGCCTCTCACAGTTCGATCGCGAAACCCTCGTGCAGCTCCTGAGTGAGCGTGAAGACCTTAGCGAAGACCGGGTCAACGAGGTGCTTGATCAGGTGGAATCGGTACGAGACAGCATCTTGCAGGCTCCGCAAAAGCTGGCAGGCAAAGCCAAAGCGCAGTACGACGAGACCACTCAAGCCCTGGCTGATTATCTCCGCAACACCAATCTGGATGAACTCAACCCCGAAGGGATTCAGCACGACCTATCCACCTTGCTGAATAATCCGAAGGCGGGCGGCGCGGCCATTCAGGAGCGGTTGTCTCATATGGATCGGGAGACCTTGGTCAAACTCTTGAGCCAGCGGGATGACCTGACGGAAGAGCAGGTGAATCATGCCATTGACCAAGTGCAGGCCGCTATTCGTAGCCTGATTAAAGCGCCCCGACGTTTAGCTAATCGGGTACAGCAACAGGCGGTGGACTTTGAAGCCAACCTGGAAAGCTATCTGCGCCACACGGAAAAAGAGGAGCTCAATCCTGAAGGCATTAAGCGCGATTTACAGCTTTTGTTGCAGGATCCTCGGGCAGGGCTGAGTAGCCTAGGCGATCGCGTCTCCCATTTCGATCGGTCTACCTTTGTGGCGCTGCTGGCCCAACGGGATGACATGACGGAGGACGAAGCCAATCGCATTGCCGATCAGGTGGAAGCGAATTTCCGGGCGGTAGTGGAACAGCTCCAGAAAGTGCAGCGGGCGGTGCAGTCCACGATTGATAAGGGGTTCGACAATGTTCGCAGCTACCTGAATGGCTTGGAACGCCCTGAACTTAACTATGAGGGAATCAAGCGGGACTTTAGCCAACTGTTTGATGATCCGCAGATGGGGTTAGATGCCCTACGCGATCGCCTCACCCAGTTCGACCGGGAAACCCTAGTGGCGGTGATGAGTTCCCGGGATGACATCTCTGAAGCCGATGCCAACAGCATCATTGACCAAGTTGAAGCCGCGCGGGACAACGTGCTGCATCAAGTGGAGCGGGTGCAGCAGGAAACCCAGCGGCGACTGCAATCCATCAAAGATGAAGCCCAACGGCAGGTGCGGGAAACGCGCAAAATGGCGGCGCAGGCAGCTTGGTGGGTCTTTAGCTCTGCCTTGTTCTCCCTAGGAGCCTCGGCACTTGCTGGGTTCGTAGCCGCGACCCGATTTGTTGTTCCATAAACCAGGCTGAGTGACCGACCGTTTTGGGGTGGGTCACTCAGCGCTTGAATGTTCGGGCTACGGCCCGCTTCAACCCACAGCAATCTCTCAACAGGTGAAAACATGATCAGCACCCCCAAGACTCCGCTGGCTGAGCGCAGCCAAACCCCATACGAGACGTCCCCTATTCCCCTCGGGAAGGTTAGGCCCACGACTGCGCCTAGGGGACAGTTACAAGACACAAACCCTGCTTCTCGTATTCGTCAGAGCTTCATGGCTCTGGTTCTAGCCTGCATTCTGGTATTAAGTACAGCCTGTGGTGGCACCGGCACCCAGACCCCCCAGGCAAGCAATTCTGTCTTCACTCGCAGTGCAGAATATGCCCAACTTGCACGGGGCGATTCTGCCACAGGCCAAGCCTTTGGGGATTGGGTGGTTGAAACGAGCAAAGGCTTAATTACCGATGCTTTTGTCCGGAACAACAACAAACTAGGAGCTGTAATTTCCACCCAGGTTCGCCCGGATGACGTGAAAGCACTGGCGCAATCCCTTGCCCAAGGCTTCCGTAAAAGCTTCCCCAACCAAGACCTCAGCGTTTTGGTTTATGCGCCGGATAAAAAGCTGATTCTTACGGCGCGTTACGATGCCCAGTCTAAGCAGATCGAGTATCAGGCTGCGAGCTAACGGCTCTCTAGAAGAACAACCTCGTGACATGGGATAAGAATCTAAGAATCCATCTAGGCAGGCTAGAAAATCTTAGTTGCAGGGTGGCATTAGGCGTAGCCGTAACACACCATCCCACAGACATGGATGCCTTGCACTGTCGCTAAAGCATCCTGCAATTAAATGGGATTTTCTACTTACCTAGGTGGGCTAGAGAAGCTTAGATCGATAAAATTCAACAATTTCTTGATAAGGACGTTAAAGCAATGGCTAGTAGCGACGAGTACAAACGGCAAATCATGCAGGATCTGGCAGGCGGCGACCCAGAAACGTTGCCCGATGCATCCAGCAACGACGATTACCAAAACTTTGATGATTTTGCGCAGCGATCGTCACGAACTGAGCGCCATCAACTGTTCAGTCAGTCCCTGAGCCCCGATCGCGTACCGGCTAGCCAGATGGAGCCAGAACTGCAAAAGGCGATCGCCCAAATTAAACCCAACCAACGTGATGATGTTGCAAAGGAATTTTTGAGCCACTTAAAAAAGCGCGGCTTATATGTTCGTGCTTTGGAAAGCCAATTGTCATTATCTACCCACAATCCTAAGCGAATGAGTGCAGATGATGTGAGCAAATTGGCGGGATTTACGTATCACAACCATCCCGATGTGTTTCATGAGGTGCTGGCCGATCAACCGGCATTGGTGAAGTTTTTGAGTAACCCGCTCATTGGTGCAGCGTTTGGGGCGATCGCTGCCAAGTGGCTGGGGGGACGCAAGTAGTCTTTTGGATATTGAAATCAAATTACTTGAATGTCGTTGACCGTTTCTTCGACGGAAGAGGTTCCGGTCGAGGCTGCTCGACTCAGCGAGATACCTGAGGCAGCCACCACGCTTGAGGAATGGATGAGCCAGATTGACGCTCAGGAGCAGCCTGGTGAAGCGGCTGTGGAACTGGCTCATATCAAGTCGGAATGAATGACCATGATATTAATATAGAAGAATCCCCTCTGACTCTTCTGTATTCTCTCTATGCCTAAGCGACTTACCATCGGTAGTGCATCAATCAGATGTGGGACTGATAGAATTAGAGAAGCCCATGAACTAAACATCACGTGATGGAATGCCTCCTGTGCGGTCATAGCAAAGCCCATAAACACGGCAAGATGCCCAATGGCCATCAACGCTATCGTTGTCCTGCTTGCCACCAAACCTTTTCTGAAACCATGGATAGTCTTTACTACCGTCGTCATGTGAGTCGTGAACACATTCGCCAAGTTCTGCAAGCCCACAGTGAAGGCAGTAGTCTGCGTGGGATTAGTCGCACCACTCAACTGGCTTACAACACCGTCGTCAGCATTATTCGAGCGGCCAGTCAAAAAGCGCAGTTGGTTCACAACCAGGACGTTCAAGCTGTCGAAACCGAAGAGGTCAGTGCCGATGAAATGTGGTTCTTCGTTTCAAAAAACAGAAGCAATGCACACCTGCGGAACTGAATCAGGGCGATTGTTGGATTGGCTTGAGTCTTGCCTGCTCTAGTGGCTTGATTCTCGCGGCTTGTGTGGGCAAGCATACCGATACATTCATTGAGCAATTATATCAAGTCGGGTTGAATGCACATGATGAGGCGACATGAGTGTCCCTGTCGTACCCTGGCCACCAATGGTAAAACGTGAGATCTCGAATCAGGTCTTGCTGCTGCAACAATCGCTGACAGCGTTGGTAAACCAGGTCTTCAACCGACTCTATCGACTCAAACACTTGATTGGCTAACAC